>JACQGV010000105.1 GCA_016199375.1 Chloroflexota bacterium
GGCGCCGTGGTAGACAGCCTCGACATGTACGGCAGCCTGGCCCTGCAGCAGCGCCGGACCTACCGGCTGGCCGCGGGCAGGCACCGGCTGGCGGTCGGCGTCAGCGGCGCCAAGAGCGCTGCCTCCCTCGGAAGATACGTCTTTCTGGACGCCATCCTGGCCGAGGGCGTGACGGCCTATGAGGAGTCCAGCCCCCAGGTCGCCTACGGCGGGGCCTGGACCACCTGGAGCAACCCGGGGCATTCTGGAGGCACAGCGCGCTACAGCAACCAGACGGGGGCCACGGCCACGCTGAGTTTCGAGGGGACCTTCGTGGGCCTGGTCTACGCCCGGCACCTCGAAGGGGGCATCGCCACCGTCTCCATTGACGGCGCCGTGGTAGACAGCCTCGACATGTACGGCAGCCTGGCCCTGCAGCAGCGCCGGACCTACAGCGTGGCCGCGGGCGCGCACCAGCTGGTGATCAGCGTCAGCGGCGCCAAGAGCGCCGCCTCCCTTGGCAGATACATCTTCCTGGACGCCATCCTGGCCGACGCCGCCCTCTACGAAGAGTCCGGCACCCAGGTCAGCTACGGCGGGGCCTGGATCAACTGGAGCGACCCGGGCC
This sequence comes from Chloroflexota bacterium, assembly GCA_016199375.1. Lineage (GTDB taxonomy): Bacteria > Chloroflexota > Dehalococcoidia > SHYM01 > SHYM01 > JACQGV01. Next base: position 608 of record JACQGV010000105.1, read on the forward strand.
TAACGGGGGGCACGGCGCGCTACAGCAACCAGACCGGGGCCACGGCCACGCTGGATTTCGGGGGGACTTTCGTAAGACTGGTCTACGCTCTGCACCCCGAAGGGGGCATCGCCACCGTCACCATTGACGGCGTCGTGGTAGACAACCTCGACATGTACGGCAGCCTGGCCCTGCAGCAGCGCCGGACCTACAGCGTGGCCGCGGGCAGACACCGGCTGGTGGTCAGCGTCAGCGGCACCAAGAGCGCCGCCTCTCTCGGCAGATACATCTTCCTGGACGCCTTCCTGGCGGACGCTGCCTTCTTGGAGGAATCCAGTCCACAGGTTGCCTACGGCGGGGCCTGGACCAACTGGACCGACGCGGGGCTATTGGGCGGCACGGCGCGCTACAGCAACCAGACCGGTGCCTCGGCCACATTTCATTTTTCGGGGAGCTCCATGACCCTGGTCTACGCCCGGCACCCCGAGGGAGGCATCGCCACCGTCTCCATTGACGGCGTCGTGGTAGACAGCCTCGACATGTACGGCAGTCTGGCCCTGCAGCGGCGCCGCACCTACAGCCTGGCCGCGGGCGCGCACCAGCTGGTGGTCAGCGTCAGCGGCACCAAGAGCGCCGCCTCCCTGGGTAGGTACGTCTTCCTTGATGCCTTCCTGGCCGAGTAGCAGCAAGACGCCTGTTTTTTCCGAACGCCAGACTCAGGCCGCGCCCACCGCCTCCGGCTCCTCGCGTTTGGCGGCGACGCGGCTGGGCTTGTTGCAGACCGTGCAGCGAGCGCCGCCGCGCCGGAAGGCGATGCGCAGGCTGCCGCAGTGGGGGCAGGGCTGAGGGAGTGGCCGGGCGCCCAACGAGAAGTCGCACTGGGGGTAGTTGGAGCAGCTGTAGAAGGTCTTGCCCTTGCGGCTCTTACGCTGGAGCAGCTCGCCCCCATCCTTGGGGCACTTGACGCCGGTGCCGACGACGATGGGCTTGGTGTTCTTGCAGTCGGGATAGCCGGTGCAGGCCAGAAAGCGCCCGTAGCGGCCGGTCTTGATCACCATGGGCTTGCCGCACTTCTCGCACACCTGGTCGGTGGGCTCCTCCAAGGCCGCCTTGGCCTCCTGGAGCCTGAGCGACTTGGTGGAGCGGCAGTCGGGATACCCGGTGCAGCCCCAGAACTTGCTTTTCCAGCGGCTCTCCTTGAGCGTCATCGGCTTCCCACACGGCCCGACGTGTTTGCACTTCGGCGAGCCGGTGCACTCGCAGACCGGCTCCGCCTCGCCCAGGGCGGCGTGGCTGAGGCTCTTCTCCGCTTCTTTCAGGTCCCTGGCGAAGGGCTGGTAGAACTCCTGGACCACCGGCGCCCAAGGGCGCTTGCCCTGGGCGATCTCGTCCAGGTCTTCCTCCATGGTGGCGGTGAAGCCCAGGTCCATGATGTCGGCGAAGTGCTTGGTGAGAAGGTCGCTCACCAGCTTCCCTAACCCCGAGGGCATGAGCCTGCCCTCCTCCTTGCGCACGTAGTCGCGGTCCTGGATGGTGGCGACGGTGGGGGCGTAGGTGCTGGGGCGGCCGATGCCGTTCTCCTCCAGGGCCTTCACCAGGGTGGCCTCGGTGTAGCGGGGAGGGGGCTGGGTGAACTTCTGCTCGCTCAGCACCTCCAGCAGCCGCAGGGGCTCCGCTGGCGCCAGGTCAGGCAGGGGCGGTTGCCCCTCCTCCTCGCCGGCCTCGTCGCGGCCCTCGGTGTAGAGGGCGATGAAGCCGGGGAACTTCACGGTGGAGCCACTGGCCCGCAGCAGATAGCCCTGAGCCGAGGGCGTGCCTGCGGCGGCCACATCCACCGTGGTGGTGGCGATGACGGCCACGGCCATCTGGCTGGCCAGCATCCGCTTCCAGACCAGCTCGTAGAGCCGCAACTGGTCCGCCGTCAGGAAGTCTTTCAGAGCTGCTGGCTCCCGCAGCATGGAGGTGGGACGGATCGCCTCGTGGGCCTCCTGGGCGCCCTTGGCTTTCTGGGTGTGGGTGCGCGGGTGCGGCGGCAGGTAGTCGGCGCCGAAGCGCTGGCGGATGTAGTCCCGCGCCTCCTGCTTGGCGGCGGCGGCCACGTGGACCGAGTCGGTGCGCATGTAGGTGATGAGGCCCACGGGGCCCTCGGCGCCCAGGGCGACGCCCTCGTAGAGCTGCTGGGCCAGGGCCATGGTCCGCTTGGCGGAGTAGCGCAGCTTGCGCCACGCCTCCTGCTGAATGGTGCTGGTGATGAAGGGGGGAGGAGGCTGGCGCTGGCTGTCCCTATGGCGCACATCCAGGACCCGGTAGGACGCGGCGCGCAGGTCGGCGGCGATGGCGCTGGCGGTGGCTCCGTTGGAGACCTCCAGCCTCTGGCGGGAGCCCAGGTGGCTATGCAGGGCGGCCTGGAAGGGGGCAGGCCCGACGCCGTCCGCGCCGGGCCGCGCGAGGCGAGCGCCGAGAGCCCAGTATTCCTGGGGCACGAAGGCCTCGATCTCCCGCTCCCGGTCCAC
>JACQGV010000085.1 GCA_016199375.1 Chloroflexota bacterium
CCCGCAGCGGATCAGAGAGGTGAACCGGGAGGTCGAGGCCTTCGGCGCCAAGGTCATCGCCCAGTACGCGGTGCTGGGGCCCTACGACTTCGTGAACATAGTGGAGGCGCCCGACAATGAGACTATCGCGCGGGTGTCCCTGGCCCTGGGCGCGCGCGGCACCGTCCACATCATCACACTCCCCACCGTATCCCTGGAGGCCCTGCACGGCTAGGGTAGCAGGGGGGCCCTCTTGTGGGCGTGGAGGGTTGGGTGAGGAGAGACCGGGCTAGAGCCCTGGCGGAGGAGCCGAGCAGGGGGCTGAACATGCTTCAGCTCCCTGCTCATTTAGTGCGTCCGCCTCGGGCAGTGCGTCTGCCACGGGCGCCTGACGCTACTCCTGACCAGCGCCTGCTGCGCACCTGGGAGGGCCCAACATGAGGGTGAGTTTCAAAGAGGCCCTCCTGTTCTGGGTGAGGCTGGGGTTCATCAACTTCGGGGGCCCCGCCGGGCAGATCGCCATCATGCACCGCGAGCTGGTGGAGCGGCGGGGCTGGATCGCCGAGGCGCCGTTCCTGCGGGCGTTGAACTTTTGCATGGTCCTGCCGGGCCCGGAGGCCCAGCAGCTCGCCACCTACATAGGCTGGCGGCTGCATGGGGTCTGGGGCGGCATCATGGCCGGGGCCTGGTTTGTCCTCCCTGGGGCCGCGCTGATGCTGGGTCTGAGCTGGCTGGCGGCGGCCCAGGGCCAGGTGTCCTGGGTGCGCGGCCTCTTTTATGGCGTCCAGCCGGTGGTCATCGCCATCGTGGTCGAGGCGGTGCTGCGCATCGGCCGCCGCGCCCTGGGCCACCGCGCGCTGCTGGTGTTCCCCGCCGCCGCCTTCGTGGCGATCTATTTCTTGAAGTTTCCCTTCCCCGCCATTGTCGCCCTGGCCGCCCTGGGTGGCGTGCTCTGGCACCGCTGGCAGCCACATCTGTTCGGCGGGGCGGGAGCCCATGCCCCGGTGCCCGGCACGAACGATCCCAGGTCGGCGGGACAGAGGGCGGCCTACCCGCCCTTCAGCCGCGGCCTGGGGCTGGTCGTCGTCTTCGTGGCCCTCTGGGCGCTGCCGGTGGGGGCGCTGTGGCTCTGGAGAGGCGGCGCCAGCGTCCATGTCCAGGAGGCCCGTTTCTTCACCCAGGCCGCCTTCGTCACCTTCGGAGGCGCCTACGCGGTGCTGAGCTACATCGCCGACGCGGCGGTGAACACCTACAACTGGCTGGGCCCCGCCCAGATGGTGCAGGGGCTGGGCCTGGCGGAGTCCACACCGGGTCCGCTGATCCTGGTCACCCAGTACGTCGGGTTCCTGGGCGCGTGGGGAGCTCCGGGCGACCTGGCGCCGCTCCTGAGCGGGACGCTGGGGGCGTTGATTGTCACCTACGTGACCTTTCTACCCAGCTTCCTGTTCATCTTCGTCGGCGCGCCGTACATCGAGGCCCTGGCCCAGAACGAGCGCCTGCAGGCGGCCTTCGCCGGGGTCACGGCCGCCGTGGTGGGGGTGATCCTGAACCTGGCGGTGTTCTTCGCCACCAGTGTCCTGCTGCCCCCCGGCGAGGGCCTCGACGTCTTCGCCGCCGCCCTCGCCGCCATCGGCTTCGTCCTGCTATGGCGTTTCCACCTGCCGATCCACGCCGTCGTGGGAGGCGGCGCCCTGCTGGGCCTGGCCTGGACCCTGGGCCGTCCGGCCCTGGGCTTCTGATATCCTGGGGGGAGGCAGCGCCGGCGGCTCAGACGCGACGCCGGGGCTGCCGGGCGTAAGGAGTACGCTATGGGCAAGTGGGTCACCCGTGCTGGGGCGAAGGTTGACCGGGTCGCCTGCCCCTGGCTCATCGTGAAGTTCATAGACCCTCAGGCGGAGTTCCTCTTCGTTCCCGCCGACCAGGTGCAGGCGGTCGCCGCCCGCGAGGGCGCTATCGCCTTCGACGCCGCCGGGGTGGAGCTCGGCCATAGTGAGGGCAGGTGCAGCTTCGAGACGATCCTGGCGAAGTATGGGCTGGCCGATCCGGCGCTCCAACGGCTGGCGCGCATCGTCCACGGGGCTGACATCGCCGCCGACCTGGGGACCGCGCCGGAGTCGGCGGGGTTGAAGGCGTTCTCTGAGGGGATGGCGCTGGTGGTCGGGGACGACCACGAGAAGCTGCGGCTGGCCACCCCCCTGTATGATGCCCTGTATGCCTACTGTCGGAGCCAGGCCAGGGTTGCTCACTAGGGACTTGGCCCTTGTTCTGGGGGCGCGGGGCACGCGGGCCTTCGGTCTGGGGTGCCTGAGCGTCCTGCTCGGCGTTCACCTCCAGCGTCTGGGCCTGTCGGGCGCTCAGGTGGGGGCCGTTCTGACGGCGGCCCTGGCCGGGAGCACCCTGGCGAGCCTGGTGGCCAGTGGCCTGGCCGATCGCCTGGGCCGGCGCCGGTTGCTGTTTGTCTTCGGCGCCCTCATGGCGGGGGCGGCGGTCGCCTTCGCCTTCGTCCACAGCTTTCCACTGCTTGTCCTGCTGGCGTTCGCCGGGACCTTCGGAGCCTCGGGCCAGGAGCCCTTCCTCACCATCGAGCACGCCATCATCCCCCAGACCTGCCCCCCGTCGCAGCGCAACAATGCCTTCGCCGCTTTCAGCCTGGTGGGCGCTGCCGCTACCGCCCTGGGCGCCCTGGCGAGCGCGCTACCCGGTCCCCTGGAGAGAGGCGGCCTGGAGACAGCCTGGGCCTTCCGGACGATGTTCATCGGCTTCGGTGCGCTGGTCCTGGTCATGCTGGCCCTGCACGCTCGGCTTTCGTCCGGCGTGGAGGCGCCGCTGGTGGAGCAGCTCCCGCGGTCGCCGGGGCCTCGCCCCCGGGGGCTGCTGGCCCGGCTGACCGCCCTCTTCGCCCTGGACTCCTTCGCCGGGGGGCTGGTGGTACAGAGCTTTCTCTCTTACTGGCTCTTTAGCCGGTTCGGGGTGGCCGTGGAGCAGCTCGCCCTGGTGTTCTTCGTGGGAGGCTCGCTGGCGGCCCTCTCCTTCCCCGTCTCGGCCTGGCTGGCGAACCGGATCGGGCAGGTGCCGACCATGGTCTTTACCCACCTGCCGGCCAATGTCTTCCTGATCCTGGTGCCCTTGATGCCAACGGCGCCTCTGGCAGTGATATTTCTGCTGGCGCGCCTGGCCCTGTCCTCCATGGACATCCCTGCTCGGCAGGCCTACATCGTCTCGGTGGTGCCGGCGGGGCAGCGGACGGCGGCGGCCGGGGTCACAGGGGTGGTGCGCAGCCTGGCGGCGGTGCCGGGCCCCTCGTTGGCGGGCGCCCTGATGCAGGCGGGCGCCCTCTCCCTGCCGTTCTTCCTGGCCGGGGGGCTGAAGATCGCCTATGACTTGACGCTGTTCGCGCTCTTCAGGGGGGAGAAGCCGCTGGCGGAGGGCGAGGCGCCACCCCGCCTTGGGCCCGCGCATTAGGGCGGACGGCGCTGCCGGGACTTGGTGAGAGACTGACAGCGGCGGGCGGCTAGCGCAGGAGCTTGCCCAGGTCCTTGTCCCGGACCGCCCGGCCGAGGTGGTCGGAGACGAAAGCGGCGTCCACCGCCACCTGCTCCCCCTTGTGGTCGGGGGCGTTGAAGGAGAGCTCCTCCAGCAACTGCTCCAGCAGGGAGTGGAGGCGGCGCGCCCCCACATCTTCCAGGCGGCCGTTGAGGGCGGCTGCCAGCCGGGCGATCTCCCGCAGCCCCTCCTCGGTGAAGCGCAGCTCCACGCCTTCGGTGGCGAGCAGGGCCAC
>JACQGV010000092.1 GCA_016199375.1 Chloroflexota bacterium
CCTGCGTGGTGCGCCCCTCCTAGCAGGGCCTCAACAACGGCCCCGGTGCCAAGATGCTACACCAGGGCGCAAGGCTGCGGGGGAGCAGAAGAGCGAGGAGATCGGCTAGCGGCGCGCGCCGCCGTAGACGGTGGTGTTGGGCTTGAAGGCGGCCCAGGAGAACCAGAAGTGGTTGCCGTGGACCACGGCTTCCAGCCGCTTGCCCTTGAGTTGCCCCGCCGTCGCCTGCCCGAGGATGTTCCAGGTGCTGTCGGTCTCCTTGTCCTTGAAGACGGCGGCCCCTGAGCTGGCCGCCGCGAAGGTCAACTTGCGGCCGTCCAGGGTTGTCTTGAAGACGCCGGTGGAGCCCACCGTCCTCCCCTCCCGGATGATGTCACTGTCCAGGGCCGAGCGGGCGGTGGGCTCGTATAAGACCACGAAGTCCAGGCCCTCCAGCGAGTAGTGGACCACCCGCTCTTGGGCCAGCCTAGTGAATGGGAAGGCCACGCTGCTATCGCCGACAGTGACAGCCACCACTCGCTCCTTGGGCAGCAGCCGCCCGTCGGGTGCCCCCTTGAAGAAGAAGGCTAACGGCGAGGAGTCTATCCGGTCGTAGCCGTAGTAGGGGTTCTGGCCGTAGGGCCGGGCGTGCCCTGTCTCCCGGTTGAGGACCCTGCCTTGGGGGAAGGCCTCCTTGAAGTCCTGCCAGGAGCCGATAGCGGCGGGCAGGAACCGCAGTTGAGTGCCCGCGAGGTCGCCGACGATGGACTCGCCGGTGATCTGCTGCCACCAGCTCTGGGTCTGGCGGTCGTACATGATAAGGTCGCTCTGGCGCAGATTGCCGCTGGTGCCGAAGTCCAGCGTCCGGTCTCCCACCCTGCGCTCGAAGGCGATGGCGCTGTTGCAGAGGGGGCAGAAGGTCACCAGCACCGGCAGCCCGCCCAGGGTGTCGTTGACAATCTCGTGCCACATGAGGACCTGGAGCGGGTAGCCGTGGACCTCGTCGCCAAGCTCCATGACGACCAGGGGCTCCCGGGCCTCCAGCCACTGGTCGGCCTGGGCCACGGTGTCGAACTGGGGGTTATCAATGGCGGGGATGCCGTCGGGCGGCGGCCCGCCGGAGGCGATCTCCCGCAGGTCCACCGTGCGCTTCTTCCAGTTGGTCTTGGTCCAGAAGTAGGTGGGGAAAGAGGTCCCGCTCAGGGCCGCGGCCACCTCTGGGTCAGTGGTAGGGGTGGGTGCAACGGAGGCCCTTGGTGCAGGCGTTGGCGCCAGTGTTGGGGAGGGCGCGGCAGTCGCGGTAGGTGCCAGCGCAGCCGTGGGCTGAGGGGTGGTCGCGGGTAGAGTTGCGGCTGCCGGGGTGGCAGTAGCAGGTGGGCCCGCCGTGGGCGCGGTCGAGCAGGCGATGGCCAAGGATGCCAGCAGGCCGACGGCCGTGGCCCCAGGTAGTTTCCTCGCCATGCTAGCCTCCCTTGGCGGGATGGTCGTCCGTGGATATATTCCATAACATAGGGCTCGCGGGGGACCTCGGTCTGTAACCCACGTTACTCCAGGGACAGCGAATTGGTAGAATAGTGCGACAAACCTGGGAGGCCTGCGGGCGATGCCAAGGTTGTTCCCCCGGCTGGGCCGCGTCTCGAAGGCGCCGCGCGCTGCCCCGCGGCTGACGCCGGGGCCGGCGCTTTCGAAGATCGGCTACCTGCTGGAGGTGGAGGTCTTCCGGGACCTTGCTCCTGCGGAGATGGGGAACATCGAGCAGCTCACCCAGATGTCTACCTGCCACCGCGGGCAGGTGGTCTATCTCCCTGACGAGACGGGCGAGGTCCTCTACCTGATCAAGCAGGGCCGGATTCAGATTTATCGCCTCTCACCGGAGGGCCGCAAGCTGGTGCTGATGACCCTCGACAAGGGCGCTTTTTTCGGCGAGATGGCCCTGGTAGGGCAGGGCATGTACGGCACCTACGCCGAGGCCGTGGACGATTGTGTGCTGTGCCGGATTACCCCCCAGGCGCTGGAGCGGGTGCTGTTGGCCTATCCCAAGGTCGGAGTGCGGTTCCTGCGTGTCCTGGGCCGGCGCCTGGCCGAGACCGAGGACCGCCTGGAGGAGTTGGCCTTCAAGAGCGTGCCAGCGCGCCTGGCGGGTCTGCTGCTCTCCCTGAGCGACCCCGCCAGCCACCAGGTTGCGGGCCTGACCCACCAGGACCTGGCTGAGATGGTGGGCACCTACCGGGAGACCGCCACCCAGGTCCTGGACGCGTTCAAGGGACAGGGCCTCATCGCCATCGAGCGCAAGAAGATCGCTATCCTGGACGCCCCCGGTCTGGAGCGGATCGCCAGCGCCCGGGGCTAGGCGCCGAGGAGGGATCATGCCGCTAGGGCTGTCGCTGCAGGAGCTGGGCCACGCCGCGCGCACTATGGCCGGCCGCTTCGAGGAGCTGGCCGGTCCCCAGGCGCGGGCTGCGCCCCGGCCAGGCGACTTTCAGGTCGCCACCGACAAGGGGCCCCGGACAATCCCCGCCGACCTGGTGGCGCCCTTCCTCC
>JACQGV010000089.1 GCA_016199375.1 Chloroflexota bacterium
GCACCGGCTTCTCCTTCAGCCGCCTGCGCCCGGAGAGCGACATCGTGGGCTCCACGGGCGGCGTGGCCTCGGGGCCCGTCTCCTTCATCCGCGCCTTCGATACGGCCACCGAGGTGACCAAGCAGGGCGGCACCCGCCGGGGCGCCAACATGGGCATCCTGAACGTGGAGCACCCCGACGTGCTGAGGTTCATCACCTCCAAGGAGAACGGCAAGAGCCTCCAGAACTTCAACATCTCCGTGGCCGCCACCGAGCGTTTCATGGAGGCGGTGGAGCGCGGCGAGGACTACGACCTTGTCAACCCCCGCACCAAGCAGGCGGCGGGCAAGCTCAACGCCCGCCACGTCTTCGACAAGATGGTGGAGCTGGCCTGGAAGACGGGCGACCCCGGCATCATCCTGATTGACCGCATGAACGAGCCCCGCTCCAACCCCGTCCCCAAGCGCGGCCCCATCGAGAGCACCAACCCCTGCGGGGAGCAGCCGCTCTATCCCTACGACTCCTGCAACCTGGGCTCCATCAACCTGGCCAAGATGACCCTCACCCCACCCTCTCCCAGTGGGAAAACCCTCACCCCACCCTCTCCCAGTGGGAGAGGGCCAGGGGTGAAGGCCGTGGACTACGAGCGGCTGGGGCGGGTGATAGACCAGTCCGTCCACTTCCTGGACAACGTCATAGACATGAACCGCTACCCGCTGCCCCAGATAAGGGAGGTGTCGCTGGCGATCCGGCGCATCGGCCTGGGGGTGATGGGCTGGGCGGACCTGCTCATCGAGCTGGGCATCCCCTACGACTCGGAGGAGGCGCTGCGGCTGGGCGAGGAGGTGATGGCGTTCTTCCAGGAGCGGGCCGATGCCGCCTCGGAGGCCCTGGCCTCCCGACCACAGTCGGGACGGGGCAACTTCCCGGAGTGGGAAGACTCGGAGTACGGGCCCCGGGGCAAATTCGGGCCGCGCCCCATGCGCAACTCGACCCGCACCACCATCGCTCCCACGGGGACCATCAGCATCATCGCCGGCTGCTCCAGCGGCATCGAGCCGCTGTTCGCCCTGGCCTTCGTGCGCCACCAGGCGGACATGCAGATGCTGGACACCAACCCCACGTTCGAGCGGGCGGCCCGGGAGCAGGGCTTCTACAGCGAGGAGCTGATGCGGGAGGTGGCGCGCCGGGGCTCCTGCCGCGGCGTGCCGGGCGTCCCCGAAGACGTGCAGCGGGTCTTCGCCGCCAGCCACGACATCACCCCGGAGTGGCACGTGCGGATGCAGGCGGCCTTCCAGCGCCATACCGACAACGCCGTCTCCAAGACCATCAACTTCCCCTACGAGGCCACCATCGAGGACGTGCGGCGGGCCTACTGGCTGGCCTACAAGGAGGGCTGCAAGGGCATCACCATCTACCGCGACCGCTCCAAGGAGACCCAGGTGCTGAACCTGGTCTCCGCTCCTTCCACCCAGGCCGCCCCGCAGGCCCCAGAGACACAGGGTGCCGTCCTTCACCCGCAAGGGGTGAAGGACGAGCGGGCCAGCATCCACCCGCGGGAGCGCCCCGGGACGGTGCGGGGCGTCACCGAGCGCATCCGCACCGGCCACGGCACCCTGTATGTGACCATCAACTTCGACGAGCAGGGACAGCCCTTCGAGGTCTTCTCAACCCTGGGCAAGGCTGGCGGCTGCGACTCGGCCCAGCTCGAGGCCATCAGCCGTCTCATCTCCCTGGCGCTGCGCTCGGGCATCGGCGCGGAACAGGTGGTGGACCAGCTCCGCGGCATAACTTGCTGCCCGGTCTGGGCCGAAGGGGTGCAGGTGCGCTCGGCCGTGGACGCCGTCGCCATCGTGCTCAGCCGCCACGTGCCCGGCGGCAAGGGCGCGGGCATCCACAAGGCGGCCGAGCCCCAGGGGGCGCAGCTGGGCCTCGCTCTGGCAGGCCCGGGGCAGGCGCAGTCCCTCAGCGGAAGGACGTCCGGGCGACCGACCAGCGCCCCGGTCCGCTGCCCCGACTGCAACAGCGACCTGGCGTACCAGGAGGGCTGCCTGACCTGCCACTCCTGCGGCTACACCAAGTGCGGGTGAAGGAGGTCATGATATGGCAAAGACGCGCAAGATTGGGCGTAGCGCTACGACTGGCAGGTTTATCTCAGTCAAGACCGCCCAGAGTCGGAAGCGTACGACGGTCGTAGAGAGCCTGGGCCGCAAACGCAAGAAGTAGTCCCGAACGCTCAACCGGAGACTGGGGGCTGTAGAGGCCCCCTTAGGCAGAAGGCAAAACTACTGACGCCTTGATTTCTCGGGCCGGTGATTTCCGCACCGGCTGCTGGCCCCCACGCAGCAGCGAAGCGCCTTTGGACCCCCGGAGGCGTTTCGCTGTGTCTGGGACTGTTTCAAGACCCTCGCCCCCTGTGTCCCCCTCTCCCTTCGCAAGGGAGAGGAGGAGGGATTTGAACCTGGGGGGACACCCCCCAGACCCCCTGCCAGAGTCCCGATGCTCGTGACTCTGGACTCTTCTCATGAGGCTCTGAAACAAGCTCCAGTGGGCACAGGCGCCGGACCTGACCTGACGGCGGGGCAGGCCGAGCGGGCTCAGCGGGCGCTGGACCGGGAGCTGGAGGGGCTCCTCAAGGCATATCGGGACCACCGCGCCAGCTTCTTCATCGTCTCCAACGAGGTGGGCGCGGGCGTCGTGCCGGGCGATGCTTTGAGCCGGGCCTACCGCGACC
>JACQGV010000091.1 GCA_016199375.1 Chloroflexota bacterium
AGTTATCAGCGATGAGATCGGCCGCGCGGCCTAAGCAGTCGTGGGCCCGCTTGGGCTCGCCTGAAGAGAGATAGACCCTGCCGGCGGCCAGCCACGCCAGCGCCGCCAGGGCCGGCACGCCGGAAGCCTCGCCCGTAGCGTCCAGGGCGTGTCGCTGCGCCGCGCCCAGGGCGCCGCGGCACTCCTCCCAGCGGGCCCTCGCCAGGGAGAGGGCTGCCTGGTAGGCGGCTGTCTGCTCAGCCGTGCCCGCGAGCGCCGCGGCGGCCTCTTCAACCCGCCCGGTCTGGGCGGCCGCCTCGGCGGCCAGCAGCGCCCGCTCCTCAGGAGGACCGCTTATCAAGGAACTGGGGCCTCACCTGGGCGGCGAAGTCGGCCAGGGCCGCCTCCAGGCGCGGGTAGTCCATGCCCGAGACATCCAGGGCCAGGTGGGAGACGCCGATGCGCGCCAGGGTCTCGATCTGGCCCGCTACCTCGCTGGCGCTGCCGGCGAGAGCAAACCTGGGCAGCGACGCCGGCTGCTCGCCCCAGCGCAGGCCGCAGCGCATGGTGAGCGCCAGCGGCTCCCGGCGTCCCTGGCGCTGGGCGATCTCCTGCACCTGCGCCCACTCCTTCGCCAGCACGTCCGGCGCGGTGCCGGTGGGGTGCCAGGCCTGCCCGAAACGCACGGCCCGCTCCTTGGCGCGCTGGCTGAGCCCTCCAATCCAGATCGGAGGATGGGGCTTCTGCGCGGGCTGGGGCGAGGCGACCAGCCCCTGGAAGGAGTAGTGCTTGCCCTTCACCGTCGGCTGCTGGTTTTCCCAGCAGGCGATGATGGCCTGCAACGCCTCGTTGGTGCGAGCCCCGCGCTCGCGGAAGGGGACGCCCAGGGCCTGGAACTCCCCCTCCATCCAGCCTGCGCCGGCGCCGAAGATCACGCGTCCGCCGGAGAGGACATCGGCCGTCGCCACCTGCTTGGCGACCACGGCCGGGTGCCGGTAGGGCAGGATTATGACACTGGTGCCGATCTGCACGCGCCGGGTGACGCCGGCCAGGAAGCTCAGGAACGCCAGGGCGTCCAGCATGTGGTCCCGATAGACGATGTCCAGCTCCCTGGGCACGATGACGTGGTCGGTGACCCAGAGGGAGTCGTAGCCCAGCGCCTCGGCGCTCCGGGCCGCGCGGGCCAGGGCCTCCATGTCCAGCGGCCGCCCGTAGTGAGGGAGGCAGACCCCGAACTTCATCGCCGTCTCCTTCCTGTTGGTCTGTGAGCTCATCTGATAGGGCGCAGCGCGCCGCCCTGGGTCAGGCTACCGCCGCGGGGCCATCTGAGGCGCGATGCCGGCGGCCGCCTTCTCCGGCGCTCGTGCGGGACGGCCAGCCGCCAGGCATATGAGCGCACCGGCCAGGGTAATCCCCAGGGCGGCCAGGAACGCTATATGCATCCCTGACAGGAACGCCGCCACCGCCGTGGGCGCCGCGGCGCCGCCCCCGGCCTGGGCCGTGAGGCTGGCGCCCAGGCCGGCCCGGCCCATGGTCGCGGCGACTATGGTGGTGGCGGCTGCCACACCCGTCACCATGCCCAGGTTCCGCAGCAGGTTCAGAAACGCCGAGGCGATGCCGTACTTCTCGCGCGGCACCGTGCCCAGGATGGAGCTATTGTTGGGCGCCTGGAATACCCCCATGCCGGTGCCCAGGAGCGCCTGGCCGACAATCAGGTACACCAAGGGGGGCGACGGCCCCAGGCGGGTGTACATGCCGAAGGCCGCCGCCATCGCCAGCAGCCCGCCCGCGGTGAGCAGACGGGACCCCATCCGGTCGGAGAGGCGCCCCGCGATGGGCCCGCTGGCCGCCAGCATCAGGGCCATGGGCACCATCAGCATCCCCGCCTCCCGGGCGCTCCAGCCCACGCCGCGCTGGAGGTAGAACGGCATCAGGAACATGCTGAAGGACATGGAGAAGAAGGATAGATAGCCGGCCAGGCTGCCCAGGCTGAAGCCCCGCGGCCGGAACAGCCGCAGGTCAATCATGGGCTGCTGGGAGCGCAGCTCGGCGGCCAGAAAAGCGACGAAGGCGCCGGCGAAGGCTACGAACAGCACTACCACCGGCACCGATGTCCAGCCCCAGACGCTGCCGCGGGCAAGGGCTAGCAGCAGGGTGGTCAGCGCCAGCGCCGAGGCGCCGGCCCCGGGCCAGTCGAAGGCCGCCGCGCCGTGGCCAGGGGGCAGGGCGAACCGGCGCTCATCCAGGATGTACCAGGCCAGGGCCACGCCCACCACCGCCACCGGCGGTATGACGAAGAAGACGGCGCGCCAACCCAGGGCGTCCACCAGGGTGCCGCCCAGGATAGGGCCGACCACTATCCCCAGGGCGACGAAGGTGGCGTTCAGGCCCAGGGCGCGGCCCCGCTCCTGGGGCGGGAAGACGGCCGCCGTGATGGCCATGCCGTTGGCCGTCGTCATCGCCGTGCCCACCGCCTCCACCACGCGGGCCACGATCAGCCACAGCGGGCTCTGGGCGCTGCCGGCCAGCAGGGCGCCCGCGCCGAACAAGGCGAACCCGGCCAGATAGACCCGCTTGCGGCCGGCCAGGTCGGAGAGCCGCCCCACGGGCAGGAGCAGGGCGCTGATCGTCAGCAGCGCGGCCAGGCTGACCCACTGGACGGTGGGGAGGTCGGCGTGGAAGTGGTCGGCGATGGCCGGGAGGGCGATGTTCACGGTGGTGTTGTCCAGCACCGTGATGAAGACTCCGAGGGAGACGGCCGCCAGGGCCCACCACTTGTGGTTCGGGCCCCGCACCGCCTGCGCCAGGCGTGTAGCCACCCTGTCCCTTGCTTTCTAGAGGGGCCTGCGCTGGCCCCCATTCCACTGGGGGGCAAGTATACCCGATGCGAAGCGGTCAGCGAGCGGGCGCAGGCCCCGCTGCCAGCCTCTGACGAGGCGCTGGCGTGAGGGCCAGTATGAGCCCTGCCACCAGGAGGAGCCCGGCCCCCGCCCACCAGATGGCGGCGTAGCTGCCGGTGGCGTCCCGCACGTACCCCGCAACGGGGGCCCCGGCGCCACCAAAGACCAGGGTCACAGGCATCACCACGCCCCGGATGCTGCCCAGGTGGTGGCGTCCGAAGTACTCCGCCCACAGGTAGTTCTGGAGCAGCAGCCACCCTCCTACGCCGATGCCGAAGACGCCCATGGCCAGGAACAGCCACGTTGCCGAGTCAGCCACGATAGTGAAGTAGGTGGCCGCTCCCAACAGCGCGAAGGCGATGGCACCCAGGAAGCGGGCGGGCACCCGCCGCACCAGCAGGCCCAAGAAGAAGGTGCTGATGCCCGCCAACGCCGCGTCCATGGCGGTGGCGTAGGATACCAGGCGGGCATCCAACCCGCGGTCCACGAAGTGGGGGATGCGGTGCAAGGCCACGGTGCTGGTGCTCAGCGTCGCCAGGCCGAACACCAGGACGAGCCGCCAGAACGTGGGGGAGCGGAGGGCCTCCGGAAGGGTCCAGGATGTCTCCTCTGCCGCGAGCGGAGGCGGCGCGTTGCGGGCCGGCGTGCCGGGGCCGTCGGCGGCGCCCCGCGCCAGGACGGCGCCGTCCGGCGCCAGCCCCAGGTCCTCGGGCTGCCGCCGCACCAGCACCAGGGACAGGGGAACGATGATGCCCGCGCCTAGCGCCGCCAGGACGACCCATGCCATCCTCCAGCCGAACCCATCTATCAACATCTGGGTGAGAGGCACGAAGAGCACGCCCCCGACGGGGATGCCCAGGGACATGACCGCCAGGGCCATCCCCCGGCGGCGGACAAACCACTTGGCCACGGGGACGGAGGTTACCAGGGCGCCGGGGCCGCTCATGCCCACCAGCCCCATGGCAGCGAACAGCGCCACCATCTGCCAGGCCTGGGATACGAGCGCCATCGCCACTAGGGCGGCGCCGGTGATGGCAGCCGCCAGGGCCAGGAGCACGCGGGAGCCGAAGCGGTCTATGAGCCAGCCGACCAGGGGGCTGGTCGCCGCGCTGGCCAGCTGCCGGGAGGTCTGTGCCCAGCCAAAGGCCGACCTCCCGATGCCCAGCTCGTCGCCCATCGGCCGGATGAACAGCCCGAAGTTCAGGCTGCCGAGGGCCATGCTCAGGGCGCCGGTCGCCCCCATCACGCCCACGATGACCCAGCCGTAGAAGACCCGCCCGGTAGCCGTCCCCTTCACTCAGCGCCTCGCGGACTCATCAAGCTATCCCGAAATGCTGCCGTGCCAGGAGTGGGAATGCCCTCACCCTGACCCTCTCCCAGCGGGAGAGGGAATTTCGGGATGGCTTCATGTGTGCATGGCGCCCAGGGGACGGCCCCTTCGCGGAGTTTATCCTGAGGAACGAAGGGCTCAGGGTGACAGAGATGCAGTGGGCTCTGGAAGGCTTTTTGCGCAAAGCCCATGGTGCCCAGGTACGGACCCGGGGCCGAGGGCAGACCAGCCATCACGCCGTCTGGAGCGCCTTGCGGGCGCGGAGCCGCTGGTCCTGGCTGAGCAGCCGCTTGCGCATCCGCAGGCTCTTGGGCGTGACCTCCAGCAGCTCGTCGGGATTGATGAAGTCCAGGGACTCCTCCAGGCTGAACTTGAGGGCGGGGGTCAGCCGCTCCTGGATCTCCTGAGTGGAGGAGCGGACGTTGGTCATCTTCTTCTGCTTGCAGACGTTGACGGCCATATCCTGCTCCCGCTGGTGCATCCCCACCAGCATACCCCCGTAGACCTCCGTGCCGGCATCAATGAAGGTGATGCCGCGCTCCTGGGCGTTCTCCAGGCCGTAGGCGACGGCCAGGCCGGTCTCGGAGGCCAACAGGACGCCGGAGCGCTCGGGCCAGATTTCGCCGTACCAGGGGTGGTAGCCGGTGAAGCTGGTGTAGAGGCTGCCGTTGCCGCGCACCAGGGTCAGGAACTTGCTGCGGAAGCCGATGAGCCCCCTGGTGGGCACCAGGTACTCAAGGTGCACGGCGCCGCTGTCGTCCGTGCGCATGTTCAGCATCTGCCCCTTGCGCTGGCCCAGGCTCTGGGTGATGGTCCCCACGGCCTCCGCCCGGCACTCGATAAAGACCTGCTCCACGGGCTCCAGGTCCTCGCCGGCCTCCTCGCGCACGATGACCTCCGGGCGCGAGACCTGGAACTCGTAGCCCTCCCGGCGCATGGTCTCGATGAGGATGGCCAGGTGGAGCTCCCCCCGGCCGGACACCAGGAACTCGTCGGCCGAGTCGGTGTCCTGCACCCGCAGGCTGACGTTGACCCTGAGCTCGCGGTAGAGGCGCTCGCGCAGCTGGCGGCTGGTGCAGAAGCGCCCCTCGCGGCCCGCCAGGGGGGAGGTGTTGACGCCGAAGGTCATCTTCACCGTGGGGGGCTCCACCTCAATGATGGGGAGGGCCTCCGTCTGCTCGGGGTCCGCCACGGTCTCGCCGATGGCGATGTCGTCAATGCCCGTGATGGCGACGATGTCGCCGGCGGCAGCCTCGTCCACCGGCTCCCGCCGGAGGCTGGCGTAGGTCAGCAGATAGGTGATCCGGTGGCGGCTCAGGGCGCCGTCGCGGGCGACCCGTGCCACGGCCTGGCCCGCGCGGAGCCGTCCGCGAAAGAGGCGCCCCACCGCTATCTGGCCCCGGTGGGGATCGTAGTCCAGGGCCGAGACCAGCAGCTGGAGGGGCGCATCGGGGTCCACCATCGGCGGTGGCACGTGCTCCAGGATCGCCTCGAAGAGGGGAACCAGGTCGCGTCCGCGCTCGGCAGGGTCCGGGGAGGCGACCCCTTCCTTGGCGATGGTGTAGAGCACGGGGAAGTCCAGCTGCTCGGCGCGGGTGGCCAGCTCCAGGAAGAGGTCTTGAATGCGCTCCAGCACCCACTGGGGCCGCGCGTGGGGGCGGTCCATCTTGTTGATGACCACGATGGGCCGCAGCCCGCGGCGGAAGGCCTCTCTCAGCACAAACCTGGTCTGGGGCATGGGACCATCCACCGCGTCCACCAGCAGCAGACAGCCGTCCGCCATGTTCAGGACCCGCTCCACCTCGCCCCCGAAGTCGGCGTGGCCGGGGGTGTCAATGATGTTGATCTTCACACCCCGGTAGCGGATGGCGGTGTTCTTGGCCAGGATGGTGATGCCCCGCTCGCGCTCCAGCTCGTTGGAGTCGAGGATCAGCTCGCCCACCTGCTGATTGGCGCGGAAGACGTGGCTCTGCTTCAGCAGGCCATCCACCAGGGTGGTCTTGCCGTGGTCCACGTGGGCAATGATGGCCACGTTGCGGATATCGTTGCGAGGGGCGCTGCTCAATGCCGTACACTCAAAGGCGCCGGCCTGTCTGGCCAGCGCCACTCAACAGTATAGCAAGTCAGCGGGGCTCGCGGCGTCTCTGGGCCGTAGGCGCGAAAGTGGCGTTTCACCCTGGCTGGCCCGCGCCTTGCGGCAATATCTGTTGCTGCGCTAGAATGGGGCTCCGGGCTGGCGAAAGGGGGCGTGGGGCATGGCCGTGCATCCACCGGAGCGGATCCGCAACGTGGCGTTCCTGGGGCACAACGGCTGCGGCAAGACGACCCTGACGGAGGCGCTGCTGTTCACGGCGGGCGTCCTCACGCGCCAGGGCCGCGTGGACGATGGCAATACCGTCTCCGACTACGACCCCGAGGAGACCAAGCGCCGCATCAGCATCAACCTCTCCCTCGTCCCGGTGCCCTGGAAGGAGACCAAGGTCAACATTCTGGACACCCCCGGCTACGCTGACTTCGTGGGGGAGGCCCTGGCGGCTATCCGGGTGGCCGACGCTGCGCTCATCTTGGTGGACGCCATCGCCGGGGTCCAGGTGGGCACAGAACAGGTCTGGCAGCACTGCGACGAGCGGGGGCTGCCCCGCGCTTTTTTTGTAAACAAGCTGGACCGGGAGAACGCCGACTTCGGCCGCACCGTGGCCGCTATCCGAGAGCGCTTCGGCAGGGGCTGCGTCCCCGTCCAGCTGCCCATCGTCCAGCAGGGGGCCTGCAAGGGCGTCATAGACCTGCTTTCCTTGCGGGTGGGGCGGGGAGGCGAAGCGCCGGCGGAGCTGCTCCCCCAGGTCAAGCCGCTGCGGGAGCAGATGCTGGAGGCGGTGGCGGAGACCGATGACGCTCTCCTCAGCAAATATCTGGAGGAAGGGGAGCTCTCCGAGCAGGAGCTCCGGCAGGCGCTGCGACAGGGATTTCAGACGGGGCAAGTGAGGCCCATCTTTGCCGGCTGCTCCGCACAGAACGCGGGGAGCCAGGAGCTCCTCGCCGCCATCGTGGACCTGTTCCCCTGCCCCCGCGATGCACCACCCGTGCGGGCGCTGCGGTTGGGCGCCAAGCAGGAGGAGGAGCTCAAGACTGACCCCGCGGGGCCCCTGGCCGCCTTCGTCTTCAAGACCACGGCGGACCCCTACGTGGGACGGCTGACCTACGTGCGGGTCTACTCGGGGACCCTGAAGAGCGACTCCCGGGCCTGGAACGGGGCCAAGAACCGGGAGGAACGCATCGGACAGCTCTACGTGGTGCGGGGCAAGAGCCAGGAGAACACCCCCCAGCTGGCGGCGGGGGACATCGGCGCGGTGGCGAAGCTGGGGGAGACGGCCACCAACGACACCCTCACCCAGCATGACCACCCCCTGGCGCTGTCGCCCATGAAGTTCCCCCTCCCACTCTATAGCGCCGCCGTCCACCCCAAGACCAAGGCTGACCTGGACAAGCTGGGCCACGCGCTGGCCCGGCTCGCCGAGGAGGACCCCACCCTGGGCGTCCGGCGCGAGCCGGACACCAGCGAGACCATCCTCTCGGGCCTGGGCGAGTCCCACATCCAGGTGACGGTGGAGAAGATGCAGCGCAAGTTCGGCGCCGGTGTGACGGCGGCGGTGCCGAAGGTGCCCTACAAAGAGACCATCACCACCAGGGTGAAGGCCGAGCATAAGCACAAGAAGCAGACCGGCGGCCATGGCCAGTACGGCCACGTCGTCATGGAGCTGGAGCCGCTGCCGCGCGGCACGGGGTTTGAGTTCGCCAGCAAGGTCGTCGGCGGCTCGGTGCCCAGGAACTACATCCCGGCCGTCGAGAAGGGCGTGCGCAACGCCCTGCCCGAGGGCCC
Source organism: Chloroflexota bacterium (assembly GCA_016199375.1). Classification (GTDB taxonomy): domain Bacteria; phylum Chloroflexota; class Dehalococcoidia; order SHYM01; family SHYM01; genus JACQGV01. The sequence continues at coordinate 8,087 of JACQGV010000091.1, forward strand.
GCTGGCCCACTTTCCCCTCATAGACCTGCGCGCCGTGCTGGTGGACGGGAGCTACCACGACGTGGACTCCTCCGACATGTCGTTCCAGATCGCGGGCGCCCAGGCCCTCAGGCATGGGGTGGCCGAGGCCCGCCCGGTCATCCTGGAGCCCGTGGTGGACCTGCGGGTGCGGGCGCCGGACTCCTACACGGGCGAGATCATCGGAGACCTCAACAGCAAGCGGGCGCGCGTCCACGGAATGACCCCCGAGGATGGCCACACCATCATTGAGGCCGAGGCCCCTCTGGCCGAGCTCCAGCGCTACGCCACGGACCTGCGCTCCCTGACCCAGGGCCGGGGCACCTTCACCATCGAGTTCAGCCACTACGAGGAGGTTCCCGCCCACCAGGCCCCCAGGGTCATCGAGGCCGCCCAGCGGGAGCGCGAGGCCGCCCAGAAGGACTAGGCCGGCCCGCCTGGCGGCGTGGATGACAGGCAAGCACCGACACCGGAGCGCGGGCAGGCGCCAGCCCCCCCACGGGAGCAGGGAATGGTCCTTAGCGACGCCGACATCCTGAAGGAGCTGAAAGCGGGGCGGATCATCATCGAGCCCCTCGATAGCAGTGCTCTGCCAGACGACGCCGTCCAGCCCGCCAGCGTGGACCTGCGCCTGGGACGCAAACTGCGGGTCTTCAAGCAGCACACCCAGGGTTTTATTGACGTCAAGCAGGAGATGCCTCACCTCACGGAGATGGTGGAGATAGACGAGGTCACCCCCTTCTATCTCCACCCCGGCGAGTTTGCCCTGGGCGTAACGTGGGAGCGGGTGGGCCTGCCCACGGACATCGTCGGCAGGCTGGACGGCAAGAGCTCGCTGGGCCGGCTGGGGCTGGTGGTCCACTCCACCGCTGGCTTCGTGGACCCTGGCTGGCAGGGCTGTCTGACGCTGGAGCTCAGCAACCTGTCTCCCCTGCCCATCACCCTCTACTACGGGATGAAGGTCTCCCAGATATCCTTCATGCGGCTCACCAGCCCCGCTCACCACGCGTATGGCTCCAAGAAGCTCGGCTCCAAGTATCAAGGCCAGGATGAGCCCGTTCCTAGCCGGTACTACTTGAACTACCGGCGCCCCAAGGGCTGAGGCGGCCTGTGGACTACATGGCGCGGGCGCTGGAGCTGGGCCGCGGCGCCCTGGGGACCACCAGCCCCAACCCCGCCGTCGGCGCCGTCATCGTGCGGGACGGCAGCGCCGTCGGCGAGGGGGCGACCCTGCCGCCGGGCGGCGCCCACGCCGAGGTCGTCGCCCTCCAGCAGGCGGGGAGGGCGGCGCGCGGGGCGACCCTCTATGTCACCCTGGAGCCCTGCTCCCATCAGGGCCGCACACCCCCCTGCACTGAAGCCATCGTCCGGGCGGGCATCGCGGAGGTCCACTTCGCCCTGGCCGACCCCAACCCGCTGGTGGCAGGGGCGGGCCGCCGGCGCCTTGAGGAGGCCGGCATCCGCGTCGTTGCCGGGGAGCGCCAGGAGGAGGCCGCCGAGCTCCACGAGGCCTTCTGCAAATGGATCGTCACCAGGCTGCCCTTCGTGACGGCGAAGGTCGCGGTCAGCCTCGATGGCAAGCTGGCGACCCGCACCGGCGACTCCCGCTGGATCAGCGGCGAGCCCGCCCGGGCCTGGGCCCACCGCCTGCGGGCCGCCAGCGATGCCGTCCTGGTCGGGGTGGGCACGGTGCTGGCCGACGACCCTCAGCTCACCGCCCGCCCGGCGGGGGAGGCCCCGCCCCACCAACCTCTGCGCGTCGTCGTGGACAGCCACGGCCGCACCCCTCCGACCGCCCGCTTGTTCCAGGAGCCGGGGCGAGTCCTCATCGCCACGGCGGGGCCTTGCGACCAGGCGCGGCGGCGGGCCCTGGAGGGGGCGGGCGCCCAGGTCTGGGAGGGGCCGCCGGGCCCCGGCGGATGGGTGGACCTGGCCGCCCTCTGCCAGGAGCTGGGGCGGCGCGAGATAACGTCGCTCCTGGTGGAGGGGGGCGGCACCACTCTGGGCTCGCTGTTCGACCTGGGTCTGGTGGACAAGCTCCACGCGGTCATCGCCCCGCTCATCCTGGGCGGGCAGCAGGCCCCCAGCATGGTGGGCGGACGGGGCATAGAGCGGGTGGCCGGAGCGCTGCGCCTGCGGCGCGTGCGGGTGGAGAGGC
>JACQGV010000103.1 GCA_016199375.1 Chloroflexota bacterium
GCGTCCAGGGCCGCGAGCTCTTCGCCCTGCTGGCCTCTTTTCTGGGGGAACAGGCCGAGCCCGAGAGTGAATATGAGCGGCGTCTGAGGCTGACGCCAGGGGTAAGAGCCCAGCCCCGCTGGGCAGAGGTCGAGCAGGCCGGGGCCGCCCTCACCCTTCACTATCAGGCCGTTGAAGAGGGGCTGGCGGACCTGCTGCGCCAGCTGGAGTCCGTGGGCCCGGCCGCTGTGCTGGACTACGAGGGCCTGGAGGCCCGCCTGTCGGCGGTGCAGATGCAGCTGGCCGGCCAACGACAGCAGCTCGACGGAGCCGTCGCCAACCCCCAGCCCCAGACTATTTACTGGGCCTCTCTCAGCCCCCAGGGTGCCGCCGCCCTGGCCGGGGCCCCCTTGGAGGTGGCGCCGCTGCTCAAGAAACAGCTCTTCGACCAGAAACAGACCATCCTGACCAGCGCCACCCTGAGCACCGAGGGGACCTTCGAGTACCTCAAGGGGCGCCTCGGCCTGGAGGCGCCGCGCGAGCTGCTGCTGGACTCGCCCTTCGACTACCGCGCCGCGGCCCTGCTGTGTGTGCCCCGGGACATGCCCGAGCCCGCAGCCGCGGCCCATCCCGAGGCGCTGGCGCACGCCCTGGCGGACATCGCGGTGGCGGCGCGGGGCCGGACCCTGGCCCTCTTCACGTCCCACGCTTCCCTGAGAGCCGCCCGCGAGGCCCTAGAGCCGCGCCTGCGCCAGCAGGGCATCGCGGTGCTGGCCCAGGGGGTCAACGGGCCGGCGGCCCAACTCCTGGCCCGCTTCAAAGAGGGCCCGGCGACCCTGCTCCTGGGGACCAGCTCTTTCTGGGAAGGGGTGGATGTGGCGGGGGAGGCGCTGAGCGTGGTGGTGGTGGTCCGGCTCCCCTTCGCCGTGCCCACCGACCCCGTCTTCGCCGCCCGCTCCGAGCTGTTCGAGGACCCCTTCAATAACTATGCCCTCCCCCAGGCCGTGCTGCGGTTCAAGCAAGGCTTCGGGCGGCTCATCCGTCGCCGCACCGACCGGGGCGTCGTGGTGGTCCTCGACCGCCGGATACTGGCGCGGGCCTACGGGCGGGCGTTCCTGCAGTCAGTGCCACCGTGCAGCATGGCCCGCCCCGCCTTGTCCCAGGTGGGCGAGGCGGTGCGGTCGTGGCTGGAGGGCCGCCCGTGACCGGCCTACCAGCGAACCCCTACGGCTAGCCAACTGCTATCCCCTCTCCCTTGCGATGGGGAGGGGCCACGGGCGGGCCAACTAGCGCTGGGGAGGGTTGAGCCGCTGCTGCTGCTGGAGGGTCGCCTGCTCCGCCTCGGCGGCGAGGCGCTCGTCACAGGGGCGGCAGACGAAGCCCATGGTGCAGGTCTCCGGGTTGATGAAGGGCCGTCCGCAGTCCGGCACCTGGGCGTGGATGTTCCACTTCTGGTGGAACTGGCGGAAGCAGACCGCGCAGCGGGCAATGTGCTCGGGGTCGAGCGCATCGCTGCACACATGGCAATGCGTCTGAGGCTCAGGCATGTTCCTCCTTTGGCGGGCCCGGGCGACCTGCCCGCAGAAGGCGACGCACCAGGGCCACCTCATCTTCCCGCGTTTTCACGCGTTTGTCCAGCCTCGCCGCCCGCAGGGCGGCCAGGGCCTGGCTCAGGGCGGGTCCCGCTGGGAGGCCCAGGGCCGTCAGGTCGTTGCCACGCAGCAGGGGACGCAGGGGCCTCAGCTCCGTCAGGTAGCGCTCCAGAAGGCGCCGCCTGGGGCCCGGCCCCGCAGCCAGGCAGGCAGCCTGGAGCAGGACGGGCTCGAAGGGGTCCAGTCGGCGGGCGACGGCGCTGGGCCGCGCGCCGGGGGCTAGTCGGGCGACGGTCACTCGGAGGGCAGGGATGGCCTCCAGCAGCGCCGCCCGCCGGCCCGCTAGCTTCAGGGCGGTGAGCACACCAACGATCTGGGGCGCCCGCAGCCGGTAAAGCCACAAGCACCAGTAAACATCAGGCAGATTGCCCCCTGCCGACGGCGTGGCCACGGCACAGAGGCGCCGCGCGGCAGCGTAGCGGCGGGACAGCCAGCGGTCCCACAACAGGGCGGGGTGGACCTGCGCCAGGAGGCCGCAGCGGTGCGCCAGGGCCAGGGCCTTTTCCGGGCACTCCTCCCGCAGGACCCGCTCCAGGTCGTGGCGGACGCGGTCCGGCCCCACGCTCATGACGAAGCCGGCATCGCGGCGGGCCAGGCGGGCCGTGCGACGCTCCAGGCGCAGGCCCAGGCGTCCGGCATAGCGGCAGGCCCGCCAGAGCCGCGTGGCGTCGTCCTCGAACGAGCGGTCGTGCAGCACGCGGAGCAGGCCCGCCGCCAGGTCGGAGCGGCCGCCGTAGGGGTCGTGCAGGTGGCCGAAGCTCTCCGGGGAGAGGCTCAGAGCCATGGCATTGACTGTGAAGTCGCGCCGGAAAAGGTCGGCCTCCAGGCCCGCCGGCGTCTCCACCAGGGGCAGTGCCCCCGGCCTCGGGTAGCGCTCCCGGCGGGCGGAGGTGAGGTCCAGGCGCAGCGGGCCTGCCCGCAGGACTGCGGTGCGGAAGCGCCGGTGCTCCGTCAGCCCCCAGCCGTACCTCTGGGCCAACGCTGCCGCCACCGGTGGGGCGTCGCCCTCCAGGACGATGTCCAGGTCCACCGGGGCGCGCAGCCCCAGGAGCAGGTCGCGGACAGAGCCTCCCACCAGAAAAGGTCGCGCCCCTCTGCCGAGGGCCTCTTCCGCCACAGCCTGGACCGGGCCCTGGGCGGCGCCCGCCAAGGCCGCGCGCAGGCGCTCCGGCAGGGCCTCTGTAGGCAGAATCTCCACGGGGCGCAGTATACAGCGTCGCCGGCTCGGTACCGGGGAGGCGGCGCCGGCCTGCCGGGGCCGCCGAGCCCTACCGTCGCGGCGGACATGGTGATGGGTGGAGCGGTTGCTACGGCTCGAGCGCCCTGGTAGCATCCCCGCAGGGGAAACAATGCCACAGCCCGATTGGAGCCGTCTCCAGACAATCCTGGGCTTTCAGTTCCGGGACGAGTCCCTGCTGCGCCTCGCCCTTACCCATCGCTCCTATGGAGGCGAGGGCGTTGCCAGGGCCAGCTCCAACGAGAGGCTGGAGTTCCTGGGCGATGCGGTCCTGGGGCTGGTGGTGGCGGAGCACCTCTACAAGCACTATCCTGAGATGTCCGAGGGCCAGATGACCGTCTTGCGCTCCAGCGTGGTCCGGGAGAGGACGCTGGCGGAGGCAGCTCAGCGGCTGGGGCTGGGCCACTACCTGCTGATCGGCCGCGGCGAAGAGCTGAGCGGCGGACGCGAGCGGCCGCGCAACCTGGCCCGCGCTCTGGAGGCCCTGGTTGGCGCGGCCAGCCTGGACCGGGGCCTGGCGGCGGCGCGGCGGCTCATCCTGCGGGCGCTGCGGGAGGCCCTGGCGGCGGACCTGGGGTCGGTGGCCCCCTTCGACCCCAAGTCGCGGTTGCAGGAGCTGGTCCAGGCCCGGGGTGGCCCGGCGCCCGTCTACCGCACCGTGGAGGGCTCGGGGCCTCAGCACGCCCCCAGCTTCGTGATCGAGGTGCTGGTCCGGGGAGCGCCGGTGGCGCGCGGCGAGGGCCGCAGCAAGCGACTGGCTGAGCAAGAGGCAGCGGCGCAGGCATACCGTATCCTGTCCCAGGGCGGCTGAGCCGCGGGTATCGCTGCGCCAGGGGTGAGGTGTGTTCAGACTGCTGGGCCGTTCCCGCAAACAGCAGGCGGAGTCGGCGGTCGCGCCCACCCGCCGGGCCTGGTTCACCAGGGTCAAAGAGCTGTTCTCCCGGCCCACCTTTGGTGAGGCCGCCTGGGAGGAGCTGGAGGAGCTGCTGGTCGGCGCCGATGTCGGGGTGGCCACGACGAGCCAGCTCTTGCAGGCGCTCCGCCGACGCGCCCAGGAGGAGAGGCTGCCGGACGCGGATGCGGTGCGCCGCGCCCTCCAACAGGAGATGCTGCGCCTGCTCCAGGTGCCGCCGCGGGGCCGCTTCTTCACCGACGGCGGGCCCCCCGCCAGCCCCGCCGTCATCTTGATGGTGGGGGTGAACGGCACCGGCAAGACCACCACCACCGCGAAGCTGGGCGCCCTGTTGCAGGAGCAGGGCCGCAAGGTCTTGCTCGCGGCCGCCGACACCTTCCGGGCGGCCGCCATCGAGCAGCTCCAGGTCTGGGGCGAGCGGGCCGGGCTCGATGTCATCGCCCACCAGCCCGGCGCAGACCCAGGGGCGGTGGTGTACGACGCCCTGGAGGCGGCACGCCATCGGGGGAGCGATGTAATCATCGCAGACACCGCCGGCCGTCTCCATACCAAGCACAACCTCATGGATGAGCTCAAGAAGGTGCACCGGGTGGTGGGGCGCTGGGACAGCCAGGCCCCCCACGAGGTGCTGCTGGTCCTGGACGCCACCATGGGCCAGAACGCCCTGGCCCAGGCCCGCCAGTTCACCGCCGCGGTGGGGGTCACGGGGATCGTGCTGGCCAAGCTGGACGGCACGGCCAAGGGGGGCATCGTGCTCGCCATCTGTCATCAGCTTGCCCTCCCGGTCCTGTTCATCGGCACCGGCGAAGGGCTGGGCGATCTGGCGCCTTTCGACGCCGAGGAGTTCGTGGCGGCGCTCCTCGCCTGAGCGCAGCGAAACCCTTCCCCTTGTGAGGCCGTAGGAATAGATGTGACCGCCGCATTTAGCTGGTGGCTGGCCAGCACCGTCATCGGCCTCCTGGCCCTGCCGGTGGCCCGCCGCCTCTTCCGAGCGCTGCCCGACCAGGGCGTGGCCCTGGCGCGGCCCCTGGGCTCGCTGCTGCTTTCGTATCTGGTATGGCTGCTGGGCCTGAGCCACGTCATCCCCAACGGCCGCCTGGCGGTCGCCCTGGCCATGGTCGCCCTGGCCACCGTGGGCTTCGTCATGGTCGCGCGCCAGCCCAAGGAGTGGCGGGAGTGGCTGCGGCGCTCCTGGCGCCAGGTGGCCATGGTCGAGGGGCTCTTCGCCACGGCCTTCGTCCTCTTCGCCCTCCTCCGGTCCTATAGCCCCGAGATCGCCGGGACAGAGAAGCCCATGGACTTCGCTCTGCTCAACGGGGTCCTGCGCAGCCCGTCCTTCCCCCCTGCAGACCCCTGGCTGGCCGGCCACCCCATCAGCTACTACTACTTCGGCCATCTGCAGGCGGCTACCCTGACCTCCCTGACCGGCA
>JACQGV010000093.1 GCA_016199375.1 Chloroflexota bacterium
GAGCCCCTCTCCCACGAGGGCTTCCTGAAACGAGTTGTCGGTGGGTACTACAAGCCTCACCCGGCCCTCGGCGACCTCATCAACCGGAACAAGGTCGAGGCCTACATGTACCCGTTGGGGACCCTTGGATTCTGGTGCCAGCAGATGGCCGCCGGGCGGAGCGGCTACCTGACCCAGGTCGGTCTGGAGACCTATCTCGACCCCCGCCAAGGGGGCGGCAAGCTCAATGCCATCACGACGGAAGACCTGGTCAGCCTGGTCACGCTCCAAGGCCAGGAGTACCTCTGGTACAAAGAGCTTCCCATCACAGCGGCGCTCATCCGCGCCACCACCGCCGACGAGGACGGCAACCTCAGCCTGGAGGAGGAGACGCTGACGATGAGCATCCTCTACCAGGCGCTGGCGGCCAAGCGCTCTGGCGGCGTGGTGATCGCCCAGGTCAAGAAGCTGGTGCCCGCAGGCAGCATCCACCCCCGGATGGTGGTGGTCCCCGGTTTCCTCGTGGACTGCCTCGTCGTGGACCCGGACCAGCATGTCAACGAAGCCACCCCGGACCGGGACTGGCTGCGGCAGACGGAGCGCGTGCCGCGCCCACCAGCGCCCGTCCTGGTATCTCCTGACGCTGAGGTGTGGAAGCAGTGGCTTCTGGAGGCCCGGCTCTCCCCCCAAGCCCTGGACAACCCTTATCCTCTCTCCGCAGACAAGCTCATAGCCCGCCGGGCTGCCTTGGAGTTCAAGCGGGGCGAGGTCGTCAACGTGGGCGCGGGGCCACCCCTCCGCAACATCAACCCCGTCGCCATGGAGGAAGACATTGACGAGGACATCGAGCTAACTAGCGAGACCGGCGTCGTCGGCGGGATCAACAACGGCTCCGGCCTGAACATCAACGTCCGGTACTACTTCGACACCCCTGGCATCTTCAGCTTCTACAACGCCGGCCTCATCACCACCACCTACCTGGGCATGCTGGACTTCGACCGTCAGGGCAACGTCAACAACATGAAGTATGGCGACACGTGGGTTGGGCCCGGCGGCTCTATAGATATTGCCCACAACGTCCGCAAGATCGTCTTCGTGGGGACCTTCAGCGCGGGCGGCCTGAAAACTGAGGCCAGCGATGGCAGGTTGGCAATCGTCCAGGAGGGCAGCAGCCCGCGCGCCGTTGACAGGGTCCAGTGGGTCTGCTTCAACGGCCCCAAGATGTTCCGCGAGGGGAAAGAGGTCCTGTACATCACCGAGCGCGCTGTCTTTAAGCTCTCGGCTCAGGGCCCGCTGCTGACCGAGGTGGCGCCAGGGGTAGACATCGAGCGCGACGTCATCGGGCGCATGGGCTTCCGGCCCGCGATCGCCCGCGACCTGAGACCGATGGACGGCCGCATCTTCCGCCGGGGGCTGATGGGACTCGGGCGACTCATGAACCTGTCCTGAAGTTAGCGGCCAGGCATCTCGAATTAGGCAGCGAACCTCAGAGGCGGAACACGAGAGGGCCGGGGCTTGGCAGCCCCAGCCCTCTCTTTGCGCGCGGTGGCGTCTAGTCGCGGGTGCCGAAGACGTGCAACCCGACGGTGTAGGTGCCGGGGTAGCCGCCCTGGTCGTGGATCATGCCCAGGGTCGCCCCCTTCACCTGGCGGGGCCCGCACTTCCCCTGGAGCTGCTTGTAGACCTCGTAGGTCTTGTGGATGCCCGCGGAGCCTCCGCCGTGGCCGAAGCTCTTAAGGCCCCCGTTGGTGTTCACCGGCAGCTCGCCCTCCAGGCTGAAGACGCCCGCGGCGGCGTACTCGCCGCCCTTGCCACGCGGCGCCAGCCCCATGTCCTCGTAGAAGGCCAGCTCCACCACCGTGAAGGCATCGTGCATGGCGATGACGTCCAGCTCCTTCAAGGGGGTGGTGATGCCGGCGTCCGCGTAGGCCAGCTTGGCCGCGTAGACGTTCTCGTCGAAGTGGACCCAGTCGTATTTGTCCCACACCCGGCCCCGCTTCGTCCCCACGCTCATGCCGCTGCCCTTGAGCAGGACGTAGTCGTCCCGGAACTTCTTGGCCAGCTCGGGCGTGGTGATGACGGCCGCCGCCGCCCCGTTGGGCATGACGCAACAGTCATGGAGGCCGAAGGGCCAGGAGATCATGGGCGCCTCCATGTAGTCCTTCATGGTGATCTCTTTGTGGAAGTAGGCCTTGGGGTTGAGATTGCCGTTGTGATAGTTCTTGATGGCGATGGAGCCCAGGCCCTGCTTGGTCTGCTCATAGGTGAGGCCGTAGTGGTGCATGTAGCGGGTGACGAAGGTGGAGAAGGTGCCCGCCGGCGGCCCGGCGAAGACCGTCTCCTCGCCCACGAACCACTCGCGCTCCGGGCCGCCGCCGTAGATGCCACGCTCGCCACCGCCGGCGTCGCCGCGGGCCGCGAAGCCCGCCACCAGCACGATGTCGTACAGGCCGCCCGCGACAAAAGCGGCGGCGTTGCGGAAGACGTCGCTGCCGGTAGCGCACCAGTTCTCCACCCGGGTCACGGGCACGAAGTTCAGCTTCAGGGCGTGGGCCAGCGTCTGGCCGGTGATACCGCCCCCCAGCCAGCCGGCCTGGATGTCGTCCTGGGTCACGCCAGCGTCCGCAAACGCCTCGTAGCAGGCCTCCACCAGCAGGTCCTCGCCCGACTTGTCGTAGTGGTCATCGTACTTGGTGCAGCCCATCCCGATGATGGCCACCTTGTCCCGCATGCTTCCCACGGTCGTCCTCCTTCACGTCAAAAGGGCACGTCGAAACGGCCTCTGCCCCAGGCGTCTTTCCCATCATAGGCAGCTACCGCTTGCTGGTCAAGCTGCCGGGCTTCTGGCAGCAGGGGCCATGCTAGAATAGCTCCGCTCTCAGGAGTGGCTGATGCCTGATCCAGATGTGAGTGCTGAGCTGCGCAGGCTGCCCAGCGTGGACCGCCTGCTGGCCCACCCCGCGGTGCGCGCCGCGGCGGCGGGCCTGCTGCCGGAGCTGGCCACGCGGGCGGCCCGCGCCCACCTGGCGGCCCTGCGCCAGCGCCTCCAGGAGGGAGGCACCTGTCCCCCACTGGACGCTGTCGCCCGCGACCTGGCGTCGAGCCTGGAGGCCCTCCAGCGCCCCCAGCTCCAGCCGGTCATCAACGCCACCGGGGTGATAATCCACACTAATCTGGGACGGGCGCCCCTCAGCGCCGCCGCCAGCGCCGCCATGGAGACGGCGGCCAGGGGCTACTCCAACCTGGAGTTCGACCTGCCTGCGGGCCAGCGCGGCTCCCGCGCCGACCTGGTACGCGACCTGCTGTGTCTCCTGACGGGCGCCGAGGACGCCCTGGTGGTCAACAACAACGCCTTCGCCGTGTACCTGGGGCTGGCGGCCCTGGCCAAGGGCAAGGAGGTAGTCGTCTCGCGCGGGCAGGCGGTGGAGATCGGAGGCGGCTTCCGCATCCCCGACGTGCTGCGCCAGTCGGGCGCCAGGCTGGTGGAGGTGGGCACCACCAACCGCACCCGTCTGGCCGATTACGCCGAGGCCGTTACCCCACGCACCGCCGCCATCCTGCGGGTCCACCCCAGCAACTTCCGGGTCATCGGCTTCACCGAGTCCACACCCCTGGAGGAGCTGGCGGCGCTGGCGCAAGAGCGGGGCGTGCTGCTCCTGGACGACCTGGGCTCGGGCTGTCTCCTGGACACCACGGTCTATGGCCTGGCTGAGGAGCCCACGCCCCAGGAGAGCATCGCCGCCGGCGCTGATGCCGCTTTCTTCTCCGGCGACAAGCTGCTGGGCGGCCCCCAGGCGGGCATCGCCGTGGGCCGTCGCGATGCCATCAGAAGGCTGGCCCGCCATCCCCTGGCCCGCGCCCTGCGGCTGGACAAGATGCACCTGGCGGCCCTGGGCGCGACACTCCTGCACTACGCCCGCGGCGAGGCGCCGCAGCAGGTCCCCGTCTGGCGCATGATCGCCCTGCCCCTGAGCGAGATCGAGCGCCGGGCGCGGGCCCTGGCGTCCGCCCTCACCTCCGCCCGCCCTGGGCCTGGCGACGGGCGCAGGACCGCTCGCGGTTTGACAAGCCCACCGCGAACGGTTTCACAGTCCGCTCATCCTGAGCCGATAGTTTACCCTGAGCAAGGCCGCAGGGAAGGACGAGCGCCCGCTGTCAGCCTGGTCCCTGGCCTCTCCACCATCGGCGGCGGCTCCCTGCCGGGCGAGACCCTGCCCACGATGCTGGTCGCCATCGCCCACCCGAAGCCGGAGCGGCTGGCGGCGCGGCTACGCAACCCCGCTCGTCCTGAGCCTGCCCGCCCTGAGCAAAGTCGAAGGGTCGAAGGACGCACGCTTCATCCGGTCGTCGCCCGCGTCGAGGGTGGACGCCTGCTCCTGGACCTGCGTACGGTGCTGCCGGAGCAGGATGAGGAGTTGGCGGCGGCTGTGACAAGGGCGCTGGCAGGACAGTAGTAGTTGAACCTACAGTCGCCAGGCAGAGTAGCCCCACCACCCGCACCCGGCTGCGTCGGGGGGTGCGTGGCACTGATACGAGCGTTCTTGCTAGCCCTTGCCTAGGAAGAAGAGCCGCCACCAGGGACGCTTGGGTTTGGGCGCCGGCAGCAGTCTGAGCTGGGCTTCCA
>JACQGV010000115.1 GCA_016199375.1 Chloroflexota bacterium
CTCCACCTCGAAGGGCCCCACCAGGTGGCCGGCGGTGTTGATGACGTCGTCGGTGCGGCCCACGAACCAGAAGTAGCCGTCGGCGTCGCGGCGGGCGCGGTCGCCGGTGATGTACCAGCCGCTCTGGAAGCGGGAGCGGTAGCGCTCCTCGGCGTTCCAGTAGGTCCGGAACATCGCGGGCCAGCCCGGCCGGATGGCCAGGTTGCCGTCCTGCCCGGGGGGCAGCTCGTGGTGCTGGTCGTCCAGGATCGCGGCCTCGACGCCGGGTATGGGCCGGCCCATGGAGCCGGGGCGCACGTCCATAGCCGGGTAGTTGGCGATGAGGATGCAGCCCGTCTCCGTCTGCCACCAGTTGTCGTGGATGGCCTGGTTGAAGACGGGCAGGCCCCACAGGATGGCCTCCGGGTTCAGGGGCTCGCCCACGCTGTTGACGTGGCGCAGGCTGGAGAGGTCGTAGCGCCGGGGCAGCTCGGCCCCCGCCTTCATCAGCATCCGCACCGCCGTGGGCGCCGTGTACCAGACGGTGACCTGGTACCGCTGGATGGTCTCGTACCAGGCGCTGGCGCGGAAGCCGCCCTCGTAGATCACCTGGGTGACACCGTTCGTCCAGGGCGCCGCGATGCCGTAGGAGGTGCCGGTGACCCAGCCGGGGTCGGCGGTGCACCAGTAGATGTCGTCGGGGTGCAGGTCCAGCACGTACTTGCCGGTCATGTACTGGCCGAGGACGGCCTGGTGGGCGTGGACGGCGCCCTTGGGCCTGCCGGTGGTGCCCGTGGTGTAGTGCATGATGGAGTAGTCGTCGCGCGTCGTCTGGATGGGCCCGAACTCGGGCGCGGCGCGGGCGACCAGCTCCTCGTAGGCGAGGTCGCCCCGCGCTAGGGACTCCTTCGAGTCCCGACCGCGTCGGGACTTGTTGGCGACGATGATGTGCTTCAGCTCGGGGAGCTGGGGCAGGATGTCGGCGATGCGGCGGCGCAGGTCGGGCTGGGTGATGAGCACCCTGGCGCCGGCGTCGGCCAGGCGGTCGCGGACGGGGTCGGGGCCGAAGGCGGAGAACAGGGGGCCCGCCACGGCGCCCAGCTTCAGCGCCCCCAGCAGGGCGAAGTAGAGCTCGGGCACCCGCTCCATGAAGAGGAAGACCCGGTCGCCCTTGCGGACTCCCAGGGAGGCCAGGGCGTTGGCCGCCCGGTTGCTCTCCTGGCGGAGCTGCTCGTAGGTGTAGCGCTCCTCCTCGCCGTTCTTGCCCGCCCAGACCAGGGCCAGCTTGCCTCCGCGCCCCCTGGCGCAGTGGCGGTCCACGGCCTCGTAGGCCAGGTTCAGGCCGCCGCCGGGCAGGCCGTCCAGCTCGCGCTCGATGTCGCTCCAGCGGAAGCTGCGCCGCAGCGACTCGTAGTCGCGCAGGTTGGGGGCGACGCGCAGCTTGGACACGTCCTTCTTGACGATGGGATAGTCCATGGGCACCTCCTGCGGACGCCACCTGGGGCTACACCACTGTAGGGCAGGGCGGTTGAGGGCGTCAAGGGAAGCCGGCTGCTCCTGTGGTAGGCTGATTGGAGCCGTACGCAAGGAGTGGCAATGCAGACGCGGGCGCTGGGCCGGACGGGGCTGGCCGTCTCCGAGGTCGGGTTCGGGGGCTGGGCCATCGGCGGCGACGCCCACGGCAACAGCTACGGCCCCACCGACGACGCCGTATCGAAGGCGGCGGTCGCGCGGGCACTGGAGCTGGGCTGCACCTTCTTCGACACCGCCGACGTCTACGGCCACGGCCACAGCGAGGAGCTCCTGGGCGAGGTCATCGGCAACCGCGACGGCGTGGTCATCGCCACCAAGGGCGGCGGCGCCTACATGTACGGCGACCGCCGCTGGGGGCAGGTCAACTTCTCCCCCGAGTACATCCGCTTCGCCGTGGAGCAAAGCCTGAAGCGGCTGCGGCGCGACTGCATAGACCTCTACCAGCTCCACAACCCCAGCCTGGAGCTGATCGTGGACGGGCGGGTCTTCGACGCCCTGGAGGAGCTGAAGCAGGAGGGCGTGATACGCGCCTACGGCGTCAGCATCCACCGGCCCGAGGAGGGCATCGCCGCCATCCGCGAGGGCCGCCCCCAGGCCATCCAGGTGGTCTACAATCTGTTCTCGCAAGGCCCCGACGAGCGGCTCTTCCCCATGGCGAAGCAGGCGGGGGTGGCCATCATCGCACGCGAGCCCCTGGCCAACGGCTTCCTGACGGGCGTGCACACGGCGTCGGACTCCTTCCCCGACGGCGACATCCGCCACGAATGGCCCGCCCAGGCGAAGGCCGCGCGGGCGCGGGCGGCGAGTGCCCTGCGCTTCCTGGAGGCCGGCGGGCAGCGGACGCTGGCCCAGGCGGCGCTCCGCTTCTGCCTGGACAGCGACGCCGTCGCCGTCGTCATCCCCGGCGCCAAGACGGCGGCGCAGGCCGAGGAGAACCTGCGGGCCGCCGACGTGCCGCCGCTCACCGAGGCCGAGCGCGCCCAGGCGGACAAGCTGCTGTTTGGGCGGTGAGAGGGCGGGTTGAAAGCCGCGGCATAAAAAGGACCGCTGCAGTGTGAGGGCAGGCCCTTCGACTGCGCTCCTTCGACTTTGCTCAGGACAGGTCAGGGCAGGCTGCGGGGGCATCGCCGCCGGGACGCCGAGGGGAGCTACTCATGGAGCCTCCGAGACGGGTCACCCGCTGGCGGGGGGAGTTGTTCCGGGGGCGGCGAAGCTGGTGAAGTGGATTTTGACGAAACAACTACGGCGCGGGCGAGGTCGTGGCGAGCGCGGCGCTGGCTGTTGTGGAGGCGGTTGATGAGGGCGAGGGCGCGCAGGAGGAGGTGAAAGTCGTAGCCGTGGGGGGTGAGGAGGAGGGCGGCGAGGCGGGCGCGGAGGAGGGCGAGCTCCTGGTCGAGGCCGTGGAGCTGGGCGGCCTGCTCGATAAGGAACTGGTCGCCGGGGGAGAGGAGGCGGGAGTAGAAGCCGTGCTTGCGGGCGTTCTGGTTGCCGAAGGGGGCGCCCGGCCGGCGTGGGGCTAACACACCGCGGGATGAATCCCGCGGCATTGATTTGGACCCGCTACCGCGGGATGAATCCTGCGGCATGCGAGGTAAACCACAGGTGGGCGCCTGTGCCGAGGTGGGAGGGGCCAGGGCAGGGCGAGGGGAAGCGGCACCGCAGGATGAATCCTGCGGCAGGGAGGCGACGCGCTCCGCCACGGATGGGGAGGGCTCAGGCGCGGGGGAGGGTTCGAGGGAGCGGAGCAGCTTTTCGGCGAGGTCGAGGACAGAGTCGGCGGGAGCCATGGGGCCTCCTTGTTGGCGTACATATGTTCTGATACGACAGGCAATGGTAAGCGGTGCCGGGGAGGGGAGTCAAGGGGCGGCTGGCAGAGAGATGGCCGTCAATCCAGCTTTGAATTGACGGGGATTGTTTACTTCATAACGGTACGAGTGGGTAGACTCCCTCCATGGATAAGAAAGAGAGCTTCCTTATCAAATCTCTTGGCGTTGTTTGGGTATGGGTTCTTACGATTTGGGGAGGAGCCATTACATCGGCTATTGCCGCAGGGGTGGTGGTAGCCGTGGGCTGGTTAGGCGATCAAGATGCAGCGACTCTGATTGTTTTGGGGTTACTAACTTTTGTTGGCGTCATGGTTGGCATCAATCAGTTAGAACAGTGGCAGACGCGGAACCAGCGCAATTTATACAAACATTCAAACAAAGAGATTGAGAATACTCTTTGGCAGTGGCTGCGTGGGAGAGGTTTCACATTAGGGAACGCACGGATTTTCACAGATGCTCACTTTCAATTCAAGATGATTGACGCGCACGTTGGTTATCAGGTGGCTTATCAGCCCGCAGCACGACGCCTCCGCCACCGCCAGCGTCAGCCGCTGCTCCGCCAGCAGGCGTCCGATGGCTTCGGCTAGACCGTCAGTCGGCACTCTGTCGCCAGCCTCGGCGCGCCCGGCAGCTCGCGCTACTTCGTGGGCGGGGTCATCGCCTACCACGCCGCCCCCAAGGAGCGGCTGCTGGGGGTGCCCGCGACTCTCCTGAAGGAGCACGGCTCGGTGAGCGCGGAGGCAGCGCGGGCGATGGCCTCCGGCGTCGCGGCGGCGCTGGGCGCCGACATCGGGCTGGCGGAGACGGGGATCGCGGGGCCCACGGGCGGGACGGACGCCAAGCCGGTGGGGCTGTTCTTCCTGGCGGTGGCCTCCCGCGACGGGCGCTCGCTGGCGCGCGAGGTGCGCTGGGGCGCGGGGGAGCGGCTGGGTAACAAGGAGCGGACGGCGCGGGCAGCGCTGGAGCTGCTGCGGGACTTCCTGGAGGGCTGAAGCCCTCACCCCCTGTGTCCCCCTCTCCCAGAGGGAGAGGGGAGGGAAAAGAGGGTCGTGTGGGGACACCCCCCCGGCCCCCCGCCCAAGTCCCGAAGGTTCGGGACTCGGGACTCCCCCCTACTGGTAAGGGAG
>JACQGV010000003.1 GCA_016199375.1 Chloroflexota bacterium
ACGGGCAACGTCATCGGCGTGGACGGCGGCGAGGACATCGTGGGGTGATATATAATAACTTAGGTAATACATTGTGGAATACAGAGAGGTAGTGTTGGACATGAGGAAGCGGCTTATCCAGGTGCCTATTGATGATGAGCTTTTGGGGCAGCTAGACTTGCTCTCAAAGGCCCGCAAGGTGCCCCGCGCCGAAACAATCCGGGCTGCCTGCCGAAGCCTTGTCCTGCAAACCAAAGAGGCTGAGCTAGAACGGCGCTATGTCGAGAGCTACAAGGCCCAACCAGAAGCTCCTATCTGGGGAGAGGTAGGGGCTCTGCTAGCCGCTGAGGTCTGGGGCCAGGAAGATTGGGATGAACCGGGGTGAGGTCTGGTGGGCACAACTGCCAGGCCTCAAAGGCCGGCGACCGGTCCTTCTGCTTACGCGCACTGCGGTCATCGGCTACCGAACGTCTGTCACTGTAGCCCCGCTGACGCGAACCATCCGCGAGATACGTTCTCATGTTCGGCTGGGAGCCAACGATGGAGTCCCCAAAGAGTCAGCCGTCAACCTGGATGATTTGCAGACGATCGCTAAAAAGCGACTGGTCAGGCATGTGACCACTTTGTCCCGCAGCAGGATGCAGCAAGTTGACGAGGCTATTCGGTTCGCTCTGGCGCTGCCTCCCTTCCAGAAGGACGCCCCATGACCACCGACGCCAAGTACGACGCCCGCCGCTTCGACGTCCAGGACGAGAGCGCCATTGACACCGCCGTGCTGGAGCGCATCCCCTTCGAGTACCCCGGCTCGGCCACGGCGGTGACCTACGAGACGGATGAGTTCACCAGCGTCTGCCCCTGGACCGGCCTGCCCGACTTTGCCCGGCTTTCAATCACCTACGTTCCCGAGCGCCACCTGGTGGAGCTGCGGTCGCTGAAGTACTACCTGACCTCCTTCCGCAACGTGGGCATCCTTCAGGAGCACGCCGTCAACCGGATGCTGAACGACCTGGTCTCCCTGCTGCGCCCCGTCTCCATGAAGGTCGAGGCCCATTTCAACGAGCGCGGCGGGCTCCGGACCGTGGCCGCGGCGCAGTACCCCGTCCCCTCCTAGCCGATGGTCCAGCCCGCCGGCCGCCCCTCCCCTGCCGCCAGCCTGTCCCCGTGGTTTGTCGGGATCGTCGCCCTCTTCGTAACCTGCCTCATCGTCTCCAACATCATCGCCGTCAAGCTCTTCACCGTCCTGGGACATCCCCTGCCCGCCGCCGTGATCGTCTTCCCGCTGACCTACATCTTCGGCGACGTGCTGACGGAAGTGTACGGCTACCGCCGGGCGCAGCAGGTAATCTGGCTGGGGTTCCTGTGCAACCTGGTGGCCGTGGGCGCCATCTACGCTGGACAGCTTCTCCCACCGGCGGGGTTCTGGGACGGCCAGGCCGCCTACGAGCGCATCCTGGGCTACAGCCCGCGCCTGCTCCTGGGCTCCTTCGTCGCCTACCTGGCCGGCGAGCTCCTCAACGCCGCCGTGCTGGCGCGGATGAAGCTCCTGACCCGGGGGCGCTGGCTGTTCAGCCGGACCATCGGCTCCACGCTCGCGGGCCAGGCCGCCGACTCGGCCGTCTTCCTCAGCATCGCCTTCGCCGGGACAGACGTGCCCCTCGGGAGCCTGATCCTCTCCCAGTGGGCCTTCAAGGTGGTCTTCGAGGCGCTGGCGACGCCCCTGACCTACGGCGTGGTGGGATTCCTCAAGGCGCGGGAGGGCATGGACATCTACGACGCCCAGGTGAGCCTGAACCCGTTCAGGCTGTGGAGCTAAAGGAGGCACAGTCATGGACCGCCAGCAGGCCTGGGAGATCCTCTGCGAGTACACCAAGAGCGAGGCGCTGCGCAAGCACGCCCTCTCGGTGGAGGCGGTGATGCGCGCCTACGCCCGCCGCTACGGCGAGGACGAGGAGCGCTGGGGCATCGTGGGCCTGCTCCACGACTTCGACTACGAAATCCACCCGACCGCGGACAAGCATCCCGTCGAGGGCTCCAAGATCCTGGCAGCCAGGGGCGTGCCCGAGGACATCCGCTACGCCATCCTGTGCCACGCCGACCACGTGGGCCTGGAGCGCAAGACGGCGCTGGACAGGGCCATCTACGCCGTGGACGAGCTCACCGGCTTCATCATCGCCGTGGCCCTGGTCAAGCCAGACAAGAGCCTGGGGCAGGTGGACGCCGCCTCGGTGCGCAAGAAGATGAAGGACAAGGCCTTCGCCCGCAGCGTGCGCCGCGAGGACATCACCAAGGGCGCGGAGCAGTTGGGGGTTGACCTGGACGAGCACATCGCCTTCTGCGTCGAGGCGCTGAAGCCCGCGGCGGGACAACTGGAGCTTAACCTATTCGAGAGACGTTAACAATCGTTAAAGCGCCTGGGCGCTGATGTCCGAGCGGAACTTGCCCAGGTGGCAGGTGTCGTTCAGGGCAGCCAGGGATGCCCCCCGCTCGGTGTAGTCCACGACGCTCAGGGAGCCGTTGTCCAGCCGGAGGCTCCAGAATTGGTCCAGGCCCAGGCCCAGAACCTGCGCCACCACGACTTTCAATACCACGTCGTGGGTGCAGACCGCCACGCTCCCGCCCGGATGGGCGGCGACGATGCGTTGCAGCGCTGCGCAGGCCCGTTCCTCGACGTGGACCAGGCTCTCGCCTCCCGGCATCTGCACCTGGGCCGGATGCTCGTACCAACGCTGGAGCATGGGGCCGAAGTGGTGCTCCACCTCGGCTTTCAGCAGACCGCACCACTGGCCGTGGTCCATCTCCGTCAGGGCCTCCTCCTCGTGAACAGCGAGGCCGTGGCGCACGGCGATGGCGTAGGCTGTATCGTGGGCCCGCTGCAGCGGGCTGGAGTAGACCGCGGAGAGCGGGACGGCGCTCAGCCGGGCCGCCAGCAGCTCGGCCTGCTGCTGACCCAGCTCGGACAGCTCGGTATCTATGCGGCCCTGGTAGCGCCCGGTGGGGTTCCAGGTGCTCTCGCCGTGACGAGCCAGATACACGCGGGTGCGTTCGATGGCGGGCCTCGGGGCGCAAAATCCGTCCCATTATAGGCTGGACTCCAGGGCCTGGGAAGCACACCCAGGGGCTGTCGTTGGGGTGGCCCCACGCCTTTGTCTGAAATAGGGCTGGTGCTAGAATGCGGGGGTTGGCATTCTGGGACCTGACAGCGAGTGTCGAGAGGCCCCCTTGCTTCAGGAGGCAGATTGAGGCTACGCCGCCGGCCCGGCGACCGCTTCATCCGGTTGATCCGTCCACGCCCCTTCGCCCTGCGCAAGAGCCTGGGCGTGGCCGGGCTCTATGCCACGGGCTACGGCAACGTGGGCTCCTCCATCTATTACGCCCTCGGCGTCGTGGCCCTGGCCGCCTTAGGGGCCACGCCCGTGGCCCTGGGGATAGCCGGCATCTTCTTCGTCTTTACCGCCCTGACCTACGCCGAGGGCTCAGCGATGTTCCCGGAGGCGGGCGGCTCCGCCAGCTTCGCCCGCCATGCCTTTGGAGAGCGGGTGGGCTTCCTGGCGGGTTGGGCCCTGCTGCTCAGCTACGTGGTCACCATCTCCATCTCAGCCTTCACCATCCCGCCTTACCTGGGCTTTTTCTGGGCGCCGCTCAAGGAGAACCCAGTCCTGGGCACCCTAATGTCCATAGGGATAGTGGGGCTATTGATGGGGATAAACATAATCGGGATCAAGGAGACGTCGTGGCTCAACGTGGGAGCAGCGGTGCTGGACCTCCTCACCCAACTCGCCCTGGTCGTGGCGGGCCTAGTGCTGCTGTTCTCACCGGCGCTCGTGATCGAGCGGATCACGGGGAGCTGGCCCTCACCCCAGAACCTGCTCTTCGGCATCGCCGTGGCGTCCCTGGCCTACACCGGCGTGGAGACCATCTCCCAGATGGCCGAGGAGACGCGCCGGCCCCAGGTCCGAGTGCCGCGCGCCCTGGTGATGATGATCTTCACCGTGCTGCTGATCTTCGGCGGGATCGCCGTGGTGGCCTTCTCCGCCATGACCCCCCAAGAACTGGCGGGCCAGTGGGCCACCGACCCCGTGGCCGGGATCGCCTTCAACCTGCCGCTGCCCTGGCTGCAGATGGCCATGAAGCCCCTGGTAGCGGTGCTGGCGGCCAGCATCCTGCTGATCGCGACCAACGCCGGGCTCATCGGCATCTCGCGGCTGGCCTTCTCCATGAGCGCCCACCAGCAGTTGCCGGCGGCCTTCAGCCGCGTCCACCACAAGTTCCGCACCCCCTACATAGGGGTAATAGCCTTCACCCTGGTAGCCATCTTGCTCCTTATCCCCGGTTTTGTATCGCCCACGGTCTTTCAGGACATGGGCGCCCTGTACACCTTCGGCTCCCTCCTCTCCTTCGCCTTCGCTCACGCCGCAGTGGTAGCCCTGCGCATCAAGGAGCCGCAGCGTCCGCGCGGCTTCAAGCTGGGTCTGAACGTGACGGTCGGCGGTCGAGAGCTGCCTCTCACTGCAGTCCTGGGGATGGTGGCCACCGCCGGAGTCTGGGTGGTGATCATCTACACCCAGAGCTACAGCCGCTGGGTGGGGTTCGGCTGGCTGCTGCTGGGGCTGGTGTTGTACACTCTCTACCAGCGACACCTTCACCAAGAGAAGCCAGCTCAGGCGCGTCCCCCCCGATGAGGTGACGCTTGCCCCTAGCCGCTCCCGTGGCTATAATCGCCCAGCGCCAAGGAGGCCGGCCCTTGAAGGTGCGAAAGTTGCTCGTCCCCATCAGCGGCCAGGAGGCCGACAACGAGGCGGTGCGGATGGCCTGCCGCCTGGCCAAGCCCGACAAGGGGAAGGTCTTCGTCCTCTTCGTGGTGGAGGTGAAACGCTCCTTGCCCCTGGACGTGAGCATGGAGCCCGAAGTGAAGCGGGGGGAAGGGGTGCTCGCCCAGGTGGAGCGGATCGCCGAGGAAGAGGACTACGAAGTGGTGACCAGCCTGCTCCAGTCGCGGGAGGTCGGGCCCGCCATCGTGGATGAGGCGGCGGAGATCGCTGCCGACCTCATCATCATGGGCGTGGAGTACAAGCGGCGGGTAGTGGCTCCCTTCACCCTGAGCGACACCGCCCTCCACGTCCTCAAGAACGCCACCTGCAAGGTCCTGCTCTTGCGGGAACCC
>JACQGV010000116.1 GCA_016199375.1 Chloroflexota bacterium
CCCAGCCCCCGCGGCCGAGGCCGCTGCCCCCACCCCCAGGAAAAGCAAGATCGAAGAGGGCGACTGGGTCGTCATCAAAGAGGGACAGGGGGGCCTTTTCATCAAGGCCGGGCAGTGCGGCCAGGTCACCAAGATTGTCAAGGGTAAGGCCAGCGGGATAATTATTTATTATGTCAAATGTCCGCAGGTTGCCCAGGAGGAGAAGTTCACCCTGGAAGACCTGGCCCTGGCCTCGCCCGACGGCAGGAAGCCGGGCCCGGCGGGCGCCGGGCCCAAGTCCAGCATCGAGGTGGGCGACTGGGTGGTCGTTACCCGCAGCGGGTTGCTCCTCAAAGGGGGCGAGCGAGGGCAGGTCACCAAGATGGAGCGGGGCCCCCTGAACAGCACGTTTTACTACCTGCGCAAGCCCGGCCTGGACGCCGAGGAGAAATACCTGCGCTCCGACTTCGAGCCGGCGCCCGGCCCCTGAGCCCCGGGGGACGCCCTCGCCGCCGTTAGGAGCGCCCTTCCCCCACCTCCGTCGCCACCCGTAGCGCCTCCAGGTCGGCGCCTGCCCCAGCCGCCTCCGCCGGCGACGGCTCCCACCCCCCGTAGCGCACCCGGTCGAAGGCGTCTGTCAACCGCTGGCCCGCGGTCGCGGGGAAGATACGGCGGGCCTCGAGCAGGAACTCCAGGGGTGTTACCGCAGGCTTGCGCTCCAGGCCTTGCTCCTCCGCCAGCTCAAGGAAGCCGGCATAGCTGCGCATAACCTGTTCCCGAGGCGAGTCGCCCCAACGCCGAGCTGGCTCCGCGCGTGGGCGTCGGAAGCGGCCCGCCAGGTCGCCCAGGGCCGCCAGCAGGTCGGCGCGCAACTGGCCCCGCTCCTGCAGAGACTCGCGGAAGAGTGGCCCCTGGCGCAGCCCTGCGCGCTGGCGCCGCAGGAAGGCGAAGAACAGCACCAGCACTACCGTCAGCACCAGGAGCCCGACCAGCCCCCACTTCAGCCCCTGGAGCACCGCGTCGGGCACGAGCTGAGGCGCCTCCTCCGCAAACTGGGGCGTCGCCGGGGCCTGGGGCTGCGGTTGCTGCGGCTCCTGGGCGCCCAGGAGTGCTCGCAGCCAGGAGATGAGCCCCAGTAGCGCCCCGAACAGCCCGGCCACCACCCACGCGAGCCCCAGGATGAGGATGTCCAGCACCCGCGAGATGGCGCCCCCGCTGGCCCTCAGCGCTGCGCCCAGGGCGTGGGTGGACTCAGCCCCGGCCGCCAGGCTCAGCAGCAACCCCGCCACCAACAGCAGCCCCACCGTTGCCGCCGTCACGCCCAGCCAGTAGCCCCGCGGCAGTTGTCCCAGGCCCCGCTCGCGGGCGGCCAACTGGCTCAGGGCGATGCTGGCCAGCCCCAGGCCGAAGAACGGAAAGACCAGCCCGGTCGCCGACAGCTCGGCGTCGAACACCGCCTGGCCCAGGGTGATCGCCCCCAGGGCCGCCAGCCCCACCTTGAACGACGATAGAATCGCATCGCCATGGTCCGAGCTGGCGGCCAGCCGCGCTCCGCGCCACCACAGTCCCAGCAGGAAGGCGGCCCCGAAGAGCACCCCCTTTACCTCTCCCAGAGACCGTGTCCCCTGCTCCACCAGCTCGCTCACCCACCTGGGGTCCACAGGCACGGCGGCCGAGCCGTACTGCGCCTGGAGCAGCACGAAGAGGAACGTCGCCGCGCTCAGCAGACTCAGGAGCCTTAGCACGCCCAGGGCCAGGGGGAGCTGCTGGAGCCACCGGTTCAGGTAGTAGGCGCCGGCGAGGCCCACCAGGACCCCTCCGGTGCCCAGGGGGGCACCCGTGGTCCCGAAGAGCATCCCTAGCGCTATCGCCACACCCGCCAGCCAGGAGCCCTCCATCATCAGGAAGGCGAAGGTGGCCAGGCGCTCGCGCCACAACATATCCTGCCCGCCTTACGAGCTCAGCCCCGGCGCAGCCTGGGCGGCCTCCATCTCCGGCTGGTGACCGCTGTAGAGACCGGACGTCTCCACCTCCCCCAGGTAGCGGGCGAAGTTGTACACCGGGAATCCCCCCCAGCGTGGAGGCGGCTCTTCGCGGCCCACGAAGAGCACCACAACCAGGGCCCCCGCCGCGCCCATCCGGCGCAGCCGCGCCAGCACCGGCTCCCGCAGCATGGCCGTCACATAGAGCACCGTATCGCCCGCGCCCAGGTTGCTCCCGGCGCTCTCCAGGAGCACCTCCATGGGGTAGGCGATGAAGGGGCCGACCATCGCCAGCGCCTCCATCAGCCGTGCCAACTGGCGCGGCGACTGGCTGGGGCCGATCCTCAGCACCTGCCCGCTGCGGGGCAGCCGGCCGTTGGCGAGGAGCCCGACACTGGCCTTTTCCCGGTCCGCCCGCGCCACCGCGGAGGCAGCGGCGGTCACCAGCCGCTCGAAGACCGGGGGATCATATCCCTCCCAGGACTGCTCGAAGGTGCTGAGGTTCAGCACCACCGTCACCCGCCGCGCGACCGTGGGGTCGAATAGCCTCGACCGCAGCCGCCCATGGCGGGCGCTGGCCTTCCAGTCCACTCGCCTCATGGGGTCGCCCGGGGTGTAGTCCCGCAGGCCCCGCAGCCGCGCCGGGTCCTCATAGATCACGGGGCCGCCCTTCGCCTCGCCGAGGGGGCGCAGGGATGGCAGCCCCAACTGCTCCAGGGGCACGACCTGGGGATACACCAGGAGCACCGTCCGCTCCGGCTCCTCCCGCTCGCTGGTCTGAAAGCCGAACAGGTCGCCGCTGCGCAGCCGCACCGGGCCCAGCTCGAAGTAACCCCGCTGGGTGCAGCGCAGCCGGTAGCGCCAGCCCACTCGCTCATAGCCTGCCATGGACGTCAGCAGCTCGAGCTGCCGCGAGCGGCCGCGGTGCGAGTACTTCAGCTCCATCCCTTCCAGCTCAAGACCCTCGGGGACCTCGTCCACGGCCTCGATCCAGGGCAGTGGGACGACCTTTCGGTTCGTCACCGCCACGGTGAGCTCCACCGTCTCGCCGATGAAGGCGCGGCTCTGGCTGAGCCGGCGCTCGTAGCTGACCCGCCGCAGCGAGAGGCGGTTCCAGAGCCAGCTCAGGCCTCCCGCCATGGCCACCAGGCCCCCAAAGGCCAGCAGGATGCGGTGCCCCGTCGCCAGGCCGGCGATGACCAGGGCGGCGGCGAGCCACAACCAACGTTCTGACATGGTTCCAGAACTCTACCACACGCCCCTGGGTGATGGAGATGGGGGCGGCGTCCGCGCTGGCGGCGCGACTCGCTGGCCTTCCGGGGCCTGCTTCAGCAGGAGCCGCCGCCCATCGGTGCGCAGGACGATCTCCCGGCGGCCCTCAGTCCCCAGCGTGACCGGGCCCCCCGGCGCCCGCCGCGGCCCCTGGTCCTCAGCACCTTTGTATGCACCTGAGACGACAATCACCTGCGCGCCCAGATCGCGGAGCGCAGCGCCCGCGGCGGAGGCGCTTGTCACGAAGACCGCCTGAGGCGGTTGCCCTGCGGCGGATAGCGTCCCACCGCCTGAGAGGGCACCCATGACCAGGATGCGGGCCGCGCCGTAGCTGATGAGAAGCCCAGCGTGTCGCTGCGCGCCGGCTGCCTGCTCGAGCTCGATTACTTCCACCGTGACCCTGGGGCCCAACCGGACAGCAGTCCCCGGGGAGGCGGGCTCGGCAGGCACGCCAGCGTCCGCCAGGCCACGCCGCCACTCCCGGTGCAGGGCGCCCGCTCCAGCGCTGGCGTAGAGGGCGCGGCGCGGTCGGTGCCGGGAGCTGACAGCCACCTGCCCCGCCAGGTACGCAGGCTCGCTGCGTGTCGAGACCAGCAGGTCCAGGTGCCGGTCCCAGAACGGCAGGGCGCGCGCCAGGGCCAGCTCCAGGGCCTCCGGGCTGGGGCCGCCGTCAACCAGGGCCCGCACCCTGCCCGGGGCCTCCACTAGGATGGCATGGCCAGAGGGCACCGGCAGGGCCCGCACCACTAGCTCGCCTCCCGGGGCCGTCAGGGCCATCGCCCAGGCCAGCGCCGCCCCCGTCGCCAGGCCGCCGAGCCCCCAGCGCCAGCGGGGCGCGGCCCCTCCCCACAGATCGGGCGTCACCCTCACCACCGGGAGCGGGCGCCGGCTCCACAGCCAGAGGGCGCCCCCGAGGGCCAGGTAATACCCGGCCATCGCCGCCCTCGCCGGCGCCTCCACCTGGAGGCCGGCGCCGGGTACGCGGGCGAAAAGCTCCACCACCTGGACCAGGTAGGTGAGAGGCAGCCAGCTCACCCAGCCCAGGGCCGTCGCCAGCGGGCCGCTCAGGAGCCCGGCCGTGGCGGTGACAGCGGAGGTGGCGATGATGAAGGGCAGCGCGGGCAGTCCCGCCAGGGTGGCCGGCACGCCCACCCAGGAGAAGCTATGGAAGGTGCGGGCGATGATGGGCCAGGTGAGGGCCACGGCGGCCACGCTGACCGCCAGGTTCTGGCCCAGCCAGGCCGCCAGCCCGGCGCGGATGCCGCGGCCTGGTGGGCCTGCGGGCGTGGTCCACCGGCTCCACGCCGCCTGTAGCCTGGGGGCGAGCAGGACCAGCCCCACCATGGCGCCGGCGCTGAGCTGGAAGGAGACGTCCGCCAGGACCTGGGGCTGCACCCCGACCATCGCCGCCAGGGCGAGCGCCAGGGCTACCAGCCCGCTCGTCTGCCTGCCCAGAGCGCTGCCCAGCAGATAGGCGGAGGCCATGACCGTCGCCCGCACCACCGGCGGCTCGGCGCCAGCCAGGGCGGCGTAG
This sequence comes from Chloroflexota bacterium, assembly GCA_016199375.1. Lineage (GTDB taxonomy): Bacteria > Chloroflexota > Dehalococcoidia > SHYM01 > SHYM01 > JACQGV01. Next base: position 4,768 of record JACQGV010000116.1, read on the forward strand.
GCCCAGACGCAGGCGAGCAGGGTCAACAGGGCCCAGCGCCGGCCCAGCAGCCACAGCAGCGCGCCGCTCACCAGGCCCACCACGATGGTGATGTTCTGGCCGGAGATGGTGACGAGGTGACTGGTGCCCGTAGCCCGGAACGCAGCGGTGAGCTCGGGGGGCAGATTGGAGCGCAGGCCCAGGAAGATGCCCTGGGCGAGGCCGGCCTGGGGTTCGGGCAGGGCCCGCGCCAGGCTGTCCGCCAGACGCGCGCGCAAGTCCTCCAGGGGCTGGCGCCAGAGCCCACCCTGGCCGTGGCCCAGGATGGCGAGGCGGGGGTAGCGCAACACCAGCCGCTGGCCGCCCCGCCACTGCTCCTCTTTCAGTACCCCAGTGGCTCGGACGCGGTCGCCGAAGCGATAGGCCGGATAGAGAGCTGTAACCACGGTGACAGCGCCGGTCGCGGCTGGCCCGCTGGCGGTCCGGGCGGCCAGCGTCAGGCGCTGGGCCTGCCCCGCCGCCTCGGGCGGGGCGGCGACGACTCCTTCCAGGATGACCTGCCTGCCTGCCGCGTCTCCTAGGGCCTTTGTGCCAGGGTCGGGAGATGGCAGCGCGACCCTCAGGAGCCCGCCCGCCAGGGCGATGGCGGCGAGGGCCAGCAACCGCAGCCTCTGGTCGCGCAGCCAGAGGCCGGCGAGGGCGGCGAGCGGCGCGACCACCAGGGCGGCCTCCCAGGGCCAGCCCCGCCAGACGCCGACCGTAACCCCAATGAGGAAGCCGCAAGCCAGGGCAAGCGTCGGCATGCTATCAGCGCGCCACTACCATGCCCTTGAGCCTGTCCACCGTGGTGGGGCCCAAGCCCGGGACCTGGTCCAGCGCCTGCACATCGGGGAAGGGGCCGTGTTCCTCGCGGTAGCGCACGATGGCCGCCGCTCGCACGGGGCCGATGCCGGGGAGCGCCTGCAGGGCCTCGACCGAGGCGATGTTGATGTCGAGGGGCGCCAGCATGGGCAGGCTTCCAGGCATACGGGTCGGCACGACTACCTGCTGCTCGTCGCGCAGGCGCGCGGCCAGGTTTATAGCCAGCAGGTCGGCGTCCGGTGTCCCTCCCCCGGCAGCGCGCAGGGCCTCCTCCAGCCGGTCGTCCGGCCGCAGAGTATAGTCGCCGGGCCGCGCCTCGGCACCGGAGACGTACACCTTGATCTCGGCGGTCTCCACGGTGGCGGTTGGCAGAGCGATCTCCAGGCCCCCGAGGGCGTTGAGG
>JACQGV010000100.1 GCA_016199375.1 Chloroflexota bacterium
GCCCGGAGTAGACCACAAGCTGCCCCGCTGTCGCCGGGGTTGGCGTGGGAGCGGGAGGCTCTGTAGGGGCAGGTGTGGGCGTGGCAGTAGGGGCCGGAGCCGGGGTGGCGGCGGGCTGAGCGCCGCCGCCGCAGGCGGCCCCCAGCAGGGCCAGGCCGCCCAACAACCCGGTGGTCACAGCTACGAACGGACCTTTCATCAGTGCCTCCTTTAAATTTGTTTCGCACGGTTGTGCCGCCAATGCAAGGATGGCTTGGGGTCTGGCCGCATCCAGTCCCTCGCGGGAGGTGACCAGCATGGAATAGACCAGCCATTGCTCCTAGTGTATGCTTACACTAAAGTCTACCGTGTGGACATACATATCTCATCGCTGAGTATATACATAGTCACCCCGATGTCAAGCCCCCCGGTGGGGCCGGGGCGAGCTGAGGTGATGACCTGGACTAGAGGGGCGTCACCAGCAGCGTCGCCGCCACCTGGTGGCCGATGACCAGCTCCTTCTCCGCGCACCCCGGGCAGACGACGGTGATGGTGCCCTTGAAGGAGGCAACCTGGCTGATCTTGATAGTCTCGCCGGGGACAAAGCCGTGGGCGCCCAGGTACCGCAAGAGGTCCGGGTCGTCCTCCGGCACCCGGGCCACCACCGCCTCGGCCCCCTCGGGCAGCGAGCCCAGCTCCTGCAAGGCTGGCCGGGGCTGGGCGCCGTCGCGGCCAGGGATGGGGTAGCCGTGGGGGCAGGTGGCGGGGTCGCCCAGGAACTCGATCAAGCGCTGCTCGACCACCTCCGAGATGGCGTGCTCGAAGAGGTGGGCCTGCTCGTAGACCAGGTGCCACTCGAGCTGCAGCACGTCGGTCAGCAGCCGCTCCGCCAGCCGGTGGCGCCGGACCACGTGCTCGGCGATGGCGTGGCCCTTGTCCGTCAGCGACAGCAGCTTGTTGGCCGCCATCTGCACCAGGCCGTCGCGGGCCAGCCGTTTGAGCATGCCAAAAGCCGTGGCCGGGGTGACGCCTGTGGTGTCAGCGATGCGGGCGGCGATTACAGGGCGCCCCCGCTCCTGGAAGCGGTAGATGGTGGTTAGATAGTCTTCCGAGGCGGCGGGGCTGGGCTTGGGCACGTGGGGCATGAGGGCCTCTTTTGGGGCACGTACCGCACGCTAAATCGCTGCTTTAGTATAGTCTGCCGAGCGTGGTCTGTCCCCCCACAGTGTCCGCCTCTGGGTAGCCCCGGATGCGCCCTACTCCAGCACGCCATCCACGATCAACTGGGCGACCTCGTCGTCGGTATATCCCAGGAGCTCTTTGCAGACGTACTCGGTGTGCTCGCCCAGGAGCGGGGCGTGGCGCCGCAGGGAGCCGGGCGTGCGGCTCATCTGGAACGGGGGCCCATCGTAGGCGGTCTGTCCCGCCTCGGGGTGGTTCAGGCGGACGTAGTAGCCCCGGGCCCGCAGTTGCGGGTCGTGCCGCAGGGTGTCCTCGGCGTCCTGCACCACCCCCGCGGCTACCCCGTGGGCCTGGAGGGTGAACAGGGCTTCCTCCGCCGGGCGTTGCCGCGTCCAGCCCTCGAGGTGCCGGTCCAGCTCGTCCTCGTGGGCCTTGCGCCCGGCCAGGGTGGCGAAGCGCTCGTCCCGCGCCCAGGCGGGGTCGCCCAGGGCCGCGCCCAGGCCCCGCCACTCGGCGTCGGTAAAGACCGCGATGGCGACCCAGCGCTCGGCCTTGGGCTCCGGCGCCGGCCCGCGCTCGGAGAGGTAGGTGACGACGCGCTCCTCGCCCCGGCAACGATAGAGGCCGTGGGGCGCCGCGTAGGGCAGGCGGTTGCCCAGGCGCTCGGGGATGCGTCCGTTGGCGGTGTGCTCCAGGATGGCCGTCTCCAGGATGCTTACGGACGACTCGAACTGGGACATCTCGATGTGCTGGCCCTGGCCGGTGCGGCGCCGGTAGCGCAGCGCGCCCAGGACGGAGATGGCCAGGTGGCCGGGGTTGATAACGTAGTCGGTGTAGTTGGTGCCGGTGCCCAGCGGGGGCCGGCCGGGGAAGCCCATGAGGTAGGCCATCCCGCCCAGGGGGGTGATCGTGGCGCCGAAGCCGGCGTAGTACTTGTGGGGCCCCCGCAGCCCTTGCATGGGCTGGTCCACCCAGATAATATCGGGCCTCACCTTCCGGGCCTCCTCGTAGCTGAGGCCCCAGCCCTCCATGACCCGGGGCGAGAAGTTCTCCACCACCACGTCGCTCACCTTCACCAGCCGCCAGATCACCTCCCGGGACGGAGGCTTGGAGAGGTTCAGGAAGAGGGAGAGCTTGCTGGAGTTGAAGTTGTTGTAGTAGCCGGAGCAGTTCAGATTGCCTACCTTGGCATCGGGCACCGGTTGAGCGATGCGCAGGCCGTCCAGGTGGGTCTGGGACTCGAAGCGGATGACCTCGGCGCCATGGTCGGCCAGGAGCTTGGTGGCGATGGGGCCGGCGCCGAACCAGGAGAAGTCGGCGATCCGGATGCCCGCCAGGGGGAGCCGGGGGGATGTGGAGGGCAGGTTGTCAGCCATCAGCATACCTCCCTGAGCCAAGGTTTCAGGGTTCGCGGCGATACAGGACGTGGCGCGGAAAGCCCGGCCAGGAATCGGCCGGACGCGCGATCTCGCGGAAGGCGACGGCCAGGCCCGGCATACGCTTGGCGATGAGCCCCTGGACCGCGTGCAGGCGCAAACGCAGGTCGTCGCTGAGGCCGGGCACCACCGTCTCGATCAAGGTGAGCTCGCCCATGGGCACGGCGGCCACCTCGTCCACGGGGGGAAGGTGCAAGCGGCGGAGGTTGTCCAGGTACAGCTCCACCAGCTCCCCCACTCCTTCCGGCAACGCCGGGCCGCCTGTCTCCGGGGCTGGCCCATCCTCAGATTGCACCGGCGGCCTTCAGCAAGCTGAGCTCCTGGTGCGAGAGCCCCAGCTCCTGGCAGAATACCTCGTCGTTATGCTCTCCGATCAGGGGGGCGCGCTGCCGGATGCGCCAGGGCGTGGCGCTGAAATGGTACGGCCCGCCAGGGTAGGTGAGGGTCGCCCCCAGCTCGGCGTGGGCCACCTGATGAAAGAACTCCAGGGCGGCAAGCTGCTCGCTGGCCAGGAGGTCGGCGGGCGAGCTGATGGGCACCAGCATAATCCGGCGGCTCTGGGCGGCGTCGTAGAGCCCCTGCTTGGTCTGGGGGCGCAGGAAGGCCTCGACGAGCTGGTCCACGTGCTGGAACTGGCGCAGCCGCTCGGCCAGCTTCTTGGCGTCCACGGCCAGCGCCATCAGCGAGCGGAAGTCGTTGACGACGGCGATGACCTCCTGCCACTGCGGCTCTAAGAGGTCGCCCTCTTTGCCCTCGCTGGCCATCCAGGAGAGCATGTCATCCCAGGTGGCGCCGTAGCCGGCGATGATGGAGAGGAAGACATGGCCGTCGGCGCACTCGTAGATGCCGCTGGCGGGGAAGGCGCGCCGGCCCCCGACGCGACGGCGGATGACGCCCTTGATGTCGAACTGCTGCATGGCCGTCTCCTGGGCCATGGACGCCGCTTCCTGGAGGGAGACATCCACCTGCTGCCCCAACCCGGACAGCTCGCGCTCGTAGAGGGCCATCAGGGTGCCGACGGCCGCCTGGACGGAGCCCATGTGATAGGCCTGGGAGCCCCACAGCCGGTTGGGCGGGTCCTCTGGGAGCCCCGCCAGGGTCAGCACGCCGCTCATGGCCAGGCTGGTAATGTCCGAGGCCTTGAAGTCCTTGTAGGGCCCCCACTGGCCGAAGCCGGTGATGCTGGTGACGATGAGGCGCGGGTTCAGCTCGGCCAGGGCGTCGTAGCCGAGGCCGCGGGCGGCCAGGTGGCCGGGGGGGAACGTCTCCACCAGCACGTCCGCCCTCTGGACGAGGCGTCGAAAGAGGGCGCGGCCGTCGGCCCGCTCCAGGTCCAGGGTGATGCCGCGCTTGTTGGTGTTGAAATGGAACCAGTAGAGGCTGCGCTCCGGGTGGGGCTGGTCGTGATAGAAGGGCGGCAGGTTGCGCAGGGGGTCGCCGCCGGGAGGCTCCACCCTGACCACGTCCGCGCCCAGGTCGGCCAGCAGCTTGGCGCAGTAGACGCCCTTGGCATCCGCCAGGTCCAGGACGCGGACGTCGCCCAGCAAGGTGGCCTTGTCCTGTCCTGCGCTTCCTGAGCCTGTCGAAGGACGAAGGGCCTGCTCCACGGCGGCCTCCAGGCGGAGAATGCACCAATTCTACAATGGGCACACAAGAGAGGGGTCAGGCGACTAGTCGCGGCCCAAGCATGCCTGATGGTGGACGCGCCAGCGCGTCAGAGCAGCCCCAGATCCCTTTCCAAGCTCCTGAGCTTCCGCTTCAATTCATATATCTCTTGAAATCTGTCAACCTGAATGAATCTGATTGCGGCGCGGATCTCATGATACGTTCCAGACAACAGGTTCTCGGTCGCCTTGCGGTCTCGCTCCTGGGCGACTATGAAGATACGGCTGTTCCAGAGGTCGTACGCATGCTTCAGCTTGCCCAGCGCGTGATATAGGTCGCCTCCAATTTGAACCTCGAAAACAAAGGTGGGCACCGACCGCTCTACCCGGCGCCAGACCACATCGAGGCGCTCGTTCTCCATTCGGTATTCCTTCTCCGCGATGAAATGCTGTAATTGTCCGGCCTCCACAAGCTGTTCAATAAGCTGCGCGTGCAGAGATTGCTGAGGCTTAGAGGGCGGAGTGCTCTCCAATGGTGTGAGTGCGGCGACCGCCTCCATAGCCGTCTTCGCTTCAACTGATTGGAATCCGCCGCGTGCAAGCGTCCTCAGTGCCTGGATGTCAGTGCGCTGTTCTCGCCAGCGGTCGAACGGGAGCAGGTGCTCTACGTCGAATTCAAACCTGAGGGGCCATAAGACCTTTTGTTGCTTCACTTCGTCCGGCCACAGCGGTTTGTCTTGCTTGAATTTCCGTCGGACAGTTCCGTAGCCAACGACACCAGCCACCGGCGAGGTTATGTAGAAGAGAACCTTGTCCTCTTCAGAGATGTCCTCCCACATTAAAGCCGGTCTGCCGCCGGGCTTGAGGCCCCATGTGTTGCCTTCGTCAAAAGCTACACGCCATTGATCTGCGGGGCCAACTGCCAACCACCAACGAGGCATGATTCCCCTCGCTGCCTATGAGATGGCTGGGAGTATACCACTTGCATGGGTGAGAAGGGTGTGGGCGATGCTCTTGACAAGTAGTTTCGGGTCCGCTAAGGTCCCGGTCCATCCTTCGCCAGGAGGCAAACATGGGCCTGGACATCGGCATCATCCACATCGATTACTTACCGCGCCCGCAGGGTTGGGCCTACCGGTTCGCCCACGAGTTGGCCGTGGAGGCATGCCACGGCTACATGAGCGGCGGCGACAATAATTGGGGCCCCTTCACCCAGCGCCAGGTGCTACGAATGCTGGACACCTTCGCCGCAGACAAGGGCCTGGACGCTGCTGCCAAGTCCGAGGTTCTGGCCTGGGTGCGCTCGCTGCCATGGGAAGGCTGGGTCGCTGACTTCGATCCCCATGCGGCGCAGGACGATGACGACGACCCCTGGATAGATGGCCCAGACGAGTCTAGCGGCGGCTTCATCGAGCTCCACTTCTGGTGGTGAGCGTGTGATTGCTACCGCGTCGTCTACTTTACTCCGCTTGCGGTGTGTTATATAGTACGCCCGCTGACGTGGGTCTGGCAGGAGGAAGCTATGCCTAACATTCTGAAGGACAAGGTGGCGGTGGTCACCGGCGCGGGCAACGGCATCGCCAAGCAGATCGCCCTGCTGATGGGCAAGGAGGGCGCCAAGGTCGTGGCCAACGACCTGGGCTGCGACGTGAACGGCCGCGGCTCCTCCAAGGACCCGGCCGACGCCACGGTGGCGGAGATCAAGCGGGCAGGGGGCACCGCCGTCGCCAGCTACGAGGACGTCTCCCAGTTCGACGCCGGCGAGCGCATCATCAAGCAGGCGGTGGACACCTACGGCAAGCTCGACATCCTGGTGGCGGTGGCCGGCATCCTGCGCGACCGCATGGTCTTCAACATGAGCGAGGAGGACTGGGACGCCGTCATCGCCACCCATCTGAAGGGCACCTTCAACGTGGTGCGGCCCACCTCCATCATCATGCGCCAGCAGCGCAGTGGCCGGATCATCACCTTCACCTCCGGCTCGGGGCTGAACGGCAACCCTGGCCAGGCCAACTACGGCGCCGCCAAGGCCGGCATCGCGGGCCTCACCCGGGTGGTGGCCCGCGACCTGGGCAAGTACGGCGTGACCGTGAACTGCATCTCGCCGGGCGCCAACACCCGCATGATCGCCGCCATCCCCCAGGGCCCGCGGCCCCAGGGCCTCCAGGTCACCGACGCCGCCGCCCAGTTCCCAGGCCCGGAGCATATCGCGCCCATGGTGTGCTTCCTGGCCAGCGACGCGGCCGCCAATGTGAACGGCCAGATCTTCTCTGTCATGGGCCCACGCATCTCCCTCCTGTCCCATCCCCGGCCCATCAAGACCATGTTCAAGCCGGGGCGCTGGACGGTGGAGGAGCTGCGCGAGTTCGTCCCCAAGACCATCGCCGCCGAGCTGAAGAAGGCGGCCGAGACGGCCCCCCAGGTGCCGGCGCAGTAGGGACGGGCCTTGCGGGCAGGGTGATACGGGCGAGGCTTGAGCCCCGCCCGTATCTCTTGAGAGGGACAGCATGGCAACCAGGGACTGGCGCGACCGGCGGCTCCAGGCCAACGGCCTGCGCTTCCACTACCAGGAGTGGGGCAGCCCCAAGGCCCCGCCCATGCTGCTGCTGCACGGCTTCTCCCAGGACGGCCATAGCTGGGACGAGTTCGCCCGCGCCCTGAGCGGCGAGTACCATATCGTGGCCCTGGACCAGCGCGGCCACGGCGACAGCGCGCGGGCGCCCGACAAGGACTACAGCGCCAGGGCCATGCTGCGCGACCTGGAGGGGATAGTGCGGGGCCTGGGGTGGCACCGGACGCCCTTCACCCTGTGTGGCCTCTCCATGGGGGGCCGCAACTCCATGCTACTGACCGCCAAGCACCCCCGGTGGGTGAAGGGGCTGGTGATCGTGGACGTGGGCCCTGAGGTCATGCAGAAGGGCGTCGAGAACATCCGCCGCTTCGTCACCGGCGCCGATGTCCTCACCCTCGATGAGTTCGTCAAGCAGGCGCTGAAGTTCAACCCCCGCCGCTCCGAGGAGAATATCCGTGAGCGGCTGGGGTGGCGCCTGAGGCCCCTGCGCAACGGCAAGTACACCTGGAAGCTGGACCCGGTCCTGCGCGACCCCGATGCTCCCCGTCCGCGCCTGGGGCGCCGCCAGAACCTGTGGAAGACCATCGCCAAGATCGCTTGCCCCACCCTGGTCGTCCGCGGTGGCGTCAGCGATGTCTTCGCCAAGGACACGGGCCAGAAGATGGCGCAGGTCATGGCCCAGGCCCGCTTCGTCACCGTCCCCAGGGCGGGCCACTCCGTCATGGGCGACAACCCCGCGGGCTTCGAGAAGGCGGTGCGCCGCTTCCTGAAGACGGTGAAGTAGATACACCGCCGGATGGTTCCTCCGGGCTGCTGCCACTGATAGGCCGGACAGTGCACTTGGCTGTGCCGCACCACCACCCACCTCGTCCGCTTCCGGCGGAAACGGTGTCGTCGGCTGCCCGGCTGGAGACGGCGCTGGAGGAGATGGCCGCCGGGCTGGCCGTCGCCCTCGATACCGAGTCCAACAGCTTCTACCGCTACCCCGAGCAGCTCTGCCTGGTACAGATTGCCACGGCACGGCGGGTGTATTTGCTCGACGCCCTGGCGCTGGGTGACCTGGCGCCCCTGGGGCGGATCACCGGAGACCCCGCCATCCAGAAGGTCATCCACGGCGCCGACTACGATGTCCGCAGCCTGGACCGCCACGCCAGCCTGCGGGTCCGCAACGTCTTCGACACCAGCATCGCCGCCCGCTTCGCCGGCCTGGAGCAGGTGGGGCTGGCGGCCCTGGCCGAGGGCCTCTTGGGGGTGAAGCTCGACAAGAGCAAGCGGCTGCAGCGGGCCGACTGGGGCCTCCGTCCCCTGTCCCGCGAGCTGCTGGAGTACGCGGCAGCCGACGTGCGCCACCTCCTGGCGCTGCGCGACATCCTGGCCGAGCGGCTGGGCGCCTTGGGCCGGGCGGAATGGGTGGCCGAGGAGTGCGCCCGGCTGGAGGAGGTGCGCCATGCGCCACCCGACACGGAGCTGGCGTTCCTGGCGGTGAAGGGCAGCCGCGACCTCGACGGACGTGGGCTGGCGGTGCTGCACGCGCTCTGCGCCTGGCGTGAGGCGGAGGCGCGGCGCCTCCAGCGGCCGCACTTCCACATCGTGTCCGACGCCGCCCTGGCCTTTCTGGCGGCCCATCCCCACGCCGAGCTGTCGGCGGCGCCAGGTCTGGGCGAGTCGGCGCAGCGGCGCTACGGGCGCGCCATTCGGGAGGCGCTCAAGGCGGGCCTGGCGGCGCCGCCGCTGCGCCGTCCGCCTTCATCCAGCCTCTGGGTGCGGCCCACGGCGGAGCAGAACGAGCGCCTCCGGCGCTTGAAGGAGTGGCGCGCCGCCCAGGGCAGGGCCCTGGAGCTGGACCCGGCGCTGCTGTGGCCCATGGCTAGCCTGGAGCGGCTGGCGCGGGCGCCCGCGACGCTACGCGCGGAGCTGGCGGCGCCGGAGGTGCGTCGCTGGCAGCGGGAGCGGTTCGGGGAGCAGCTGCGGGAATGGCTGGAGAAATAGACAGCCAGGCCTACAAACCCGGATGCTTGCTGTAGGGCCGCAGGATGCTGGGCTGTCGCAGGGCTCGCGGTTCCCTCCGGCTCTGCTCGGTGTAAACTCTCGGCTCACCACGAGCGGACTCTTAACCGCTCATCCTGAGCCTGTCGAAGGGTGAGCCCTCCGTGTATTACCCGGCCCGTGGTTCGACAAGCTCGGGCGAACGGTAAGGGGCAGTGGCAGGGGAGCGGCGTGGGATAGCGAGAAGATGCCCCTTCTTTAGCTGTAGGTGGCTGCCCCGCTGGCGGATCCTGTAGAAGCCGGCTCTTTCCAGAGCCGCGACGACCTCCCGCGGCTTCAAGGTTGGTGGGTCAGGCATAGGCGCGAACGGCCACGTCCACCTTGAAGGAGAATACCTCCACCACATCCCCCGGCGCGGTCTGCCTGGGGTCCTCCTGTGGAGGGGTGGGTCTTATGAGCGGTAGGTTGCTTTCTATGGCACTCTCCACGTACAGGCTCACAGCCTCCAGCAACTTCGCCTTGGCCTCCTCCATGGTGTGGCCCTGGGAAGCCACGTCCAACTCCACACAGAGGGCGCCGTAGTCGTTGCCCTCTCCAAGAATCACGCCCGTGAAGGTGAACGTGTCCATATTCCCCCCGACAGCCTATTCTACCGCCTTCTGTCTTCCTCTCCTACTATACAAGCCCAGGGTTGTAAGGGGAATCTTCACAGGGCATCCAGCCTTGTCTCATAGCCTACTCCAGCGCCCCTGACGCCACCAGCTCCGCGAACTCCTGATCTGCCATGCCCAGCAGCCCCACGAAGACCTGCTCGTTGTGCTGGCCCAGCAGCGGGGCGGGCGCCCGCACCTCGCCGGGGGTGCGGGAGAGGCGGAAGGCGGGGCCGTCGTAGGCGTGGCGCCCGATCTCCGGGTGCTCCAGGTACCAGAAGTGGCCTCGGTGGGCTAGCTGGGGGTCGGCGTGGACGTCCTCCGGCGACTCGACCACGCCAGCCGGCACCCCGGCGGCTTGCAAGAGGGCCATCAGCTCCGTCGCCCGCCAGCGGAACGTCCAGCCCTCTAGCAGCCGGTCCAGCTCATCCTGGTGCCGCCAGCGGCCTAGCGCAGTCTGGAAGCGCCCGTCCCGGCACCAGGGCTCGCCTACCGTGCGGGCGAGGGCCTGCCACTCCTGGTCGCAGGTCACGGCGATGGCGATGAAGGAGTCGGGGCC
>JACQGV010000097.1 GCA_016199375.1 Chloroflexota bacterium
AAGAGGGCGAGATAATCCTGCGCGCTGCGGCCCGCGCCCAGAAAGCCACCGGCGTCCCCATCTCGACCCACACCTGGGCGCTGGAGCGCGTCGGCGAGCAGCAGGTCGCCATCTTCAAGGACGAGGGTGTGGACCTGAGCCGCGTCTACATCGGCCACAGCAACGACACCACCGACGTGGACTACCTGGTGGGGTTGCTCAGGCAAGGCGTCTGGATCGGCCTCGACCGCTATCCGGGGCGCCCCGGTATGCCGACGCCCGACTGGGAGGGGCGCACTGCGACCGCCAAGAGGCTCATTGACGCCGGGTACGGCGACCGCATCATGCTTTCCCACGACTGGGCCGTCAACCTGGTGATCATGCCGCGCGCCGCCGGCGCCGAGCGCGCTGCGCTGAACCCCGATCATTACCTGTTCATCACCCGCAGAGTGCTGCCGCGCCTGAGAGAGCTGGGCGTATCAGCCCGGGACGTGGAGAAGCTCAACAACGATAACCCGCGCCGCTTCCTGGAGGGCGCCTAGCTGCCCAGCGATTCTCCTGGGACGCCCGGCGGTGGCATGAGGCCCCGGTGAAGAAGGCATCCACAAGCGTCACTGACACGGCTAACAGATGGGCAGAGGCTCCGCACAGACCGCGGCCACCAGCGGGGGTGCTAAGCGTTCCCTCCGCCGGCAGCCGCTACGCTGGCAGCCGCAAGCCCAAAGGCGCCCGCGGGCGCGTGGGCCTGGCGACCCGCGACTTCCTGCACCTGATAGAGTCGGCGGCCCGCAAAGAGTTGCCGCCAGCGCTCGCCAGCGGCATCAGCGCCCGCGTGCGCTTCAGCCTGCTCCAGCTCCACTTCGGGGACCCCACCATCCACTACGAGGTGTGGGTGCAGCGCCGCCCGTGGAAGAAGCGCCCCGCCGGCGGCATCCCACCCACCAGCAGTAGAGACGACGCTATCGAGATCGGCCTGCACTTCGAGGGGCCCGACGGAGCCCGCAACCGCGCCCTGCTCCAGCACATGGTCGCACGCGGCGACGAGGTCATGGACACCCTGGGCCTGCGCATCGAGCCCGAGGAGTGGACCACGAACTGGGCCCGCCTCCACGAGACTGTGGCGCTGACATCTCCTCTGGACAGCGCCCTGGCCGCGGCGCTCGGCCAGCGGCTCGCCGCCTGGGTCCTGGCCTGTCAGCCGGTCCTGGCAGCCTACGGCGAGCGGCCTCCGTAGAGCGGACTACGAGGTGCATCGGGGTCGCTCAAGTCCCGCCCAGCAGCCGCTGTTGGGCGCCTGTTGGAGTATGCTGTCTAAACGATAGCCGTCACGACACCGGGCTGAGGAGAGCGCCGTGGGACAGATTAGCTACGAAGAGATGGAGGTGGGAGAGCCCTTCCAACCGCTGGAGTACGACCTCACTGCCGAGCGGGTGCGGACATTCCGGGAGATCGTAGGGGACCACAACCCGCTCTATGACCGGCCCCAGCCGGACGGCTCGCTCCTGGTGCCGCCGCTCATCTTCGCCTTCGACTGGCACACTGTGCGCAACCGCAGCGGCAATACCCAGGGCGGCCTCCATGCCAAGCAGACCTTCCGCTTCCCGCAACCCGCCCGGGTCGGCATGCGCGTGCGGCTGGAGGCGCAGCTCGGCGCCAAGTACGAGCGCCGGGGCTACCGCTACACCGTCGTCGAAGCCAGGATCCGGGGCGCCGACGGCACCGTCGTCGCCGAAGGGGCGTCAACCGTCGCCACGATGGTAGGCGGCTTCCATCCCAAGCCACCCCGCACGCGGGCCGCGCCCGAGCGGCAAGCCAGCCTCGCGCCGGACGACCACCGCTCCCTGACACGCCCGCTCGTCGAGGCGCGGATGGCCGCGTACTGGCATCTGGTGTGCGGCCGGCCCGAGGAGGGCTCCCACAGCAGCATCGCCGTCGCCCGGCAGGCTGGCCTTCCCACGGCCGTGGGCCAGGGCAACATGGTCCTGTGCTGGCTGGGAGCCCTGCTGGGAGACTGCTTCGGCGAGGGGTGGCCGCGAGGCGGTGCGCTGGACGTAGCCATCGTGGGCCGCATGCTCGAGGGCGACACGATGACGGTGCACGGCGCGCGCCGCCCCGCCGGGCAGCCCCTCGACCCGACGCGGGTCACGCTCGATGTCTGGTGCGAAAACCAGCGTGGCGAGCTGACCATCGTAGGCACCGCCAGCGGCAACACGCAGGGATATCTGAACGCCTCGGCAAGGCCAGCCCAGTCCCTTGGATAGAGCGCGAGGGGCCCTGTGCGGCTAGCGTGGGGACGGCTGCAAGCGGGCGCCCGCGAGATCGGGCGCCCCCGCCTCCTGTTCCTCGGCTCCCTCACGGTCGGCCACCTGGTCGTGCACTGGTACCAGCAGCTCCTCTCCCTGGTCCTGCCCTCCCTCAAGGCTGACCTTCACCTCACGGATATACAGGTGGGCGCCATCACCACCGCGCAGCAGGGTACATCCAGCGCCGCAACCCTGCCATCAGGCTATCTGGCCGACTCCTACCGTGCCCGTGGCAACCTGATCCTGGCCGCCGCCATCGTCGCCTTTGGTCTCGCCTATTTCCTGATGGGCAGCGCCCATTCTTACGGGTTGGTGCTGGTAGCCGCCGGCCTGGTAGGGCTGGGCGCAGCGCTCTGGCATCCCGGGGCCATGGGGTCGCTCTCCCTCAGGTTCCCCGACCGGCGGGGCACGGCGCTGTCCATCCATGGGGTGGGCGCCAGCATCGGAGACTCCCTAGCTCCCTTGATCGTAGGCGCCATCTTCCTGGTCGTCTCCTGGAGGCTCGCGCTCCAGGTGCACCTGGTCCCAGCCCTCGTGGTCGCGCTGGTCCTGTGGAAAAGCCTGGGCGCCATGTCCCAGGGGCCGGGCACCAGGCCGTCGTTCGGTTCCTACCTGGGCGGCATTCGGGGCATGGTGACGAACCGACAGGTGCTGGCGGTAATGGCCTCCAACGCCCTGATGACGATGGGCAGGCTCAGCATGCTCACGTTCTTCCCGATCTATATCAAGGAGACCCTGGGCTACTCCTCGCTCGGCCTCGGCGTGTACCTCACCCTGCTCTACGTCATGGGCATGGTCTCGCAACCGATTATGGGTGTTCTGTCCGACCGGCTGGGGCGCAAGGCGATCCTGGCCCCCAGCTTCGCCGCGATGGGGCTGCTGTACCTGGCGGTCGCCTTCGCCCACGGCGGCGTCCAGCTCGGCCTCGTAATCGGCGCCCTGGGGCTGTTCTTCTACGCGATCCTGAACATCACCCAGACGGCCGTCATGGACGTGGCTGCCGAGGGGGTGCAGGCCAGCACCATGGGCGTGATTAGCCTCTTCAGCCAGCCCTTCACGCTCGGCTCTCCGATCCTGGCCGGCTACCTGGTGACACAGTTCGGGATCAAGGCCTCGTTCTGGTACGCCGCCGCCGCCGCGCTGCTCGCAACTGCCATCCTGTTGCCTGTCCGCTTCAAAAGGGCTGCGCTACCCCGCCCCGGTAGCTAGC
>JACQGV010000008.1 GCA_016199375.1 Chloroflexota bacterium
GTCTTCGCCTGGCCGGGGATGGGGCGCCTGGCCTACGACGCCGTCCTGGCGCGGGACTTCCCGGTGGTGCAGACGGCGGTGTTTGTCGGCTCCACCATCTTCATCAGCGCCAATCTACTGGTTGACATCGCCTACGCCTACCTGGACCCCCGCATCCGCTATCAGTAGGTGGGAGATAGACCATGGCCAGAACGACGACTGTACTTGCCCGCCCGGAGCGACCCCTCCCCGTCGAGCTCGGGGCCCGGCTGTGGGCGGCGCTCAAAGCCATGCGGGAGGCCCCCAAGCTCCCCACCTTTGTCCTGGGATCGGTCCTGGTCTGCGGCATCCTGGCGCCGGTCTTCACCCGCTGGGGCCTCTCCGACCCCATTGACTCCAGCCTGATCAACTCCCTGCAGCCGCCCGTCTGGCAGGGGGGCACCTGGGCCAACTGGCTGGGCACGGACCAGCTGGGGCGGGACGTCTTCGCCCGGGTGATCCACGGGTCCCGGGTCTCTCTAGTCGTCGGCCTCTTCACCGTCTTCTTCGCCGGCAGCATCGGCACCACCGTAGCCCTCCTCTCCGGCTACTTCGGCGGCTGGGTGGACGTGCTGCTCATGCGCCTCACGGACTCCATGCTCTCCATGCCCTTCCTGCTCATCGCCATCGTCTTCGCCGCCGTCCTGGGGCCCAGTGAGCGCAACGTCATCCTGATCCTGGCGGTCTTCGGGTGGGCTGGCTACGCCCGCGTGCTGCGCAGCGAGGTGCTGCGGATCAAGAACCTGGACTACGTCAGCCTGGCCCGGGTGGCCGGGGCCAGCACCCCGCGCATCCTGGTGCGCCACATCTTCCCCCAGATAGTGAACTCCCTCATCGTCCTCGCTACCCTGCAGTTGGGCGTGGTCATCATCGCCGAGGCCTCCCTGAGCTTCCTGGGCCTGGGCGTGCCCCCGCCCAAGCCGGCCTGGGGCTCCATGCTGGCTGACGGCCGCGGCTTCCTCACCACCGCCTGGTGGATGGCCACCTTCCCCGGCTTCGGCATCATGTTCACAGTGTTGGGCACCAACCTCATGGGCGAGTGGCTGCGCATCAAGCTGGACCCCAAGTTCCGCGCCCTGCGCTAGCCCCCGGCGCCGCCGCCAACGCGAAAAAGCTGGCCCGCCCCCACATGGGGGCGGGCCAGCTCCTAGACAGCCCCTGCCCGGCCGACGGCGCGGCCCAGGCCCGTTAGTTAGCAGTCCCCCTTGACAAGTGCTAGGCCCCTCTCTACAATGGCCCTGGCACTCGCTGGGCAAGAGTGCCAGTTCCCCAAAGCATTGCGTGGAGGAGGCTCTCTATGGCTGTCAAGACGGCGTTCAAGGTCAAACCACTGGGCGACCGGGTCGTGGTCAGGCCCATCGACAAGGAGGAGGTTACCAAGAGCGGTCTCGTCCTCCCCGACACGGCGAAGGAAAAGCCCCAGGAGGGCGAGGTCCTGGCGGTGGGCCCCGGCCGGACGAAGCCCATGGGGGAGGGCCGCGAGCCCATGGATGTGAAGGCAGGCGACAAGGTGCTCTATGCCAAGTACGCGGGGGCGGAGGTAAAGCTGGAGAGCGAGACCTACCTGATCCTGGGCCAGAACGACATCCTGGCCATCCTGGGATAACAAGCCAAGACGGAAGGAGTAAACAAAGCTATGGCTAAACAAGTGGTCTACGGCGAGGACGCCCGCAAGGCCCTCAAGAAGGGCGTGGATATCCTGGCCAACACGGTCAAGATCACCCTGGGACCGCGGGGGCGTAACGTGGTCCTGGACAAGAAATTCGGCCCCCCCACGGTCTGCTCCGACGGCGTCACCGTCGCCAAGGAGATCGAGCTGCCGGAGCCCTTCGAGAACATGGGGGCCCAGCTGGCCAAGGAGGCGTCCAGCAAGACGAACGATGCCGCCGGGGACGGCACCACAACCTCCACCGTGCTGGCCCAGTCCATCATCCAGGAGGGCTTCAAGAACGTGGCCGCTGGCGCCGACCCCATGGCCCTCAAGCGCGGGATCGAGAGGGCGGTGGACGCCCTCAAGGATGAGCTCAAGAAGATGGCCACCCCCGTGAAGGGGAAGGACCAGATCGCTCAGGTGGCCTCTCTCTCCGCCCATGACATCGAGATCGGCCACCTCATCGCCGAGGTCATGGAGAAGGTGGGGAAGGACGGAGTCATCACCGTCGAAGAGTCCAAGGGCATCAAGTACGAGACCGAGTACGTGGAGGGGATGCAGTTGGACCGGGGCTACATCAGCCCCTACTTCGTCACCAACGCCGACCGCATGGAGGCGATCATCGAGGACCCCTTCATCCTGATCACCGACAAGAAGATCTCCGCCGTAGCCGATATCCTGCCCGCCCTGGAGAAGGTGCTCCAGGTCAGCAAGAACCTGGTCATCGTCGCCGAAGACGTGGACGGGGAGGCCCTGGCGACCCTGGTGGTGAACAAACTGCGGGGCACCATCAACTGCCTGGCCGTCAAGGCCCCGGGCTTCGGCGACCGCCGCAAGGCCAACCTTGATGACATCGCCATCCTCACCGGCGGCAAGGTCATCAGCGAGGAGGTGGGCCGCAAGCTCGACTCCGTGACCACCGCCGACCTGGGCCGCGCCCGCAAGGTGGTGGCCCTCAAAGAGGAGACCACCCTCATCGAGGGCAAGGGCTCCGACGAGGCGATCCAGGCGCGGATCAAGCAGATCAAGGTCCAGATAGATGAGACCACCTCGGAGTTCGACCGCGAGAAGCTCCAGGAGCGGCTGGCCAAGCTGGCGGGCGGCGTCGCCGTCATCAAGGTGGGCGCCGCCACCGAGGTGGAACTGAAGGAGAAGAAGAACCGGGTGGAGGACGCCCTCTCCGCCACCCGCGCCGCCGTCGAGGAAGGCGTCCTGCCGGGCGGCGGCGTCGCCCTGGTGCGCGGCCAGAAGGCCCTGGAGAAGCTGAAGCTGGAGGGGGACGAGCAGACCGGCAGCAACGTCGTGCGGCGGGCCCTAGAGGAGCCCCTGCGCCAGATCGCCGAGAACTGCGGCCAGGACGGGGCCGTGGTCCTCGACGCCGTGAAGAAGAGCAGGAGCCCCAACTACGGCTTCGATGGAGAGAAGCTGGACTACGGCGACATGTTCGAGAAGGGGATTGTGGACCCGGCCAAGGTCACCCGGGCGGCCCTGGAGAACGCCGCCTCCATCGCCGCCATGATCCTGACCACCGAGTCCCTCATTACCGACATCCCCGAGAAGGAGAAGGGGGGGCCCGGGGGCGGGGCGCCCCAGATGCCGGAGTTCTAGCCGAGCCCACAGCTGATAAAGGGCGGGCCGTCCTTCTCTCGAAGGACGGCCCGCCCCTTTTGCTGCCTCCAGGTGAGGCTACGTCACGCGGTCGATCTGGGCGGCCAGCCTGAAGTCCCGCTCGGTGAGGCCGCCTTCGCTGTGCGTCCAAAGGGTGAGGACCACCTGGTTCCAGCGGATCTCCATGTCGGGGTGATGGTCCGCCCGTTGCGCCAGCAATGCCACCTGCTGGACAAAGCCCATCGCGGCCACGAAGTCCCGGAGCTGATACTCCTTGCGGATGCCTTTGCCCGTCTGGCTCCACCCTGGCAGGGCACCCAGCCTCTCCTGCACCTGGGCATCGCTGAGGAGCGGCATGGGCGCCCCCGTTTTAGGAGAGCCCCAGGAGGGAGCGAAAGCGCCGCTCGCTCCGGAAGGGACCCACCACGGCCAGATTCAGCCGCTCGGGCCTGAGGAGCTGCTCCGCTATCTGGCCCAGCTGCTCGCAGGTCACCGCCTCCAGCTCGGCCACCACCTCGTCCACGGTCTTGATCTGGCCCAGCATCAGCTCCTGCGCCGCCATCCAGCCGGCCACGCTGCGGCTGTCCTCCATGGACAACAAGAGGCGCCCCTTGGTCAGCTCCTTGGCTTTCTTCAGCTCCTCCGCGGGCACGCCCCTCTTGATCTTCCACAGCTCGTCCAGGATCGCCCCCAGCGTCTCCCCTGCCCGCCGCGGCTCCACGCCCGCATAGATAGCGAAACAACCGGTGTCCTGGAAGTTGGCGGCGTAGCTATGGATGTCGTAGCAGAGCCCACGCTTCTCCCGCAGCTCCAGGAACAGACGGCTGCTCATCCCCTCCCCCAGGATCACGCTCAGCATGTCCAGGGCGTAGCGCGCCGGGTGGGTCAGGGAGAGGCCTGGCACCGCCAGGCACAGGTGCGCCTGCTCCGTGCGTTTGTACTCCATCCGCAGGCGGGGCTCCACCTGGCCGTCACGTGCGGGGGCCCAGGAGGCACCGGCGCGCGCCTCCAGGGCGCCCATGGCCAGGGCGATGGCCTCCACCACCTGGCCATGCTCCACATCGCCCGCCACCGCCACCACCGTGTTGCCGGGGGTGTAGTGGAGCCGCTGGTAAGCCAGCAGGCTCTCGCGGCTGAGGCTGGAGACCGACTCCTTGCTCCCGGCGATCTCCCGGCCCAGGGGCTGGCCCGGCCACAGGGTCTCATCAATCAGCACCCCGACCATCTGGTCGGGCGCGTCCCGTATCATGGCCAGCTCCTCGATGATGACTTTGCGCTCCCGCTCCATCTCCGCGGGGTCATAGCGTGAGTGGAGGAGCATGTCGCTCAGGATGTCCAGGGCCAGGCCGAAGTGGGGCCGGGCAACCTTGCACCAGTACGACGTCCGCTCCCGAAAGGTGGCCGCATTGAGGATGCCGCCCACGCCGTCTATGGCCTCCGAGAGCTCCTTGGCCGTGGGCCTTTTCTCGGTGCCCTTGAAACACAGGTGCTCGATGAAATGGCAGACCCCCGCCTCGCTGTCGCTCTCGTAGCGGGAGCCCGCGCCCACATAGATGCAGAGGCAAACGGACCGGGTGTGGGGCATGGAGGCGGTGACCACCCGCAGGCCATTGGGCAAGAGACTTTTCTCGTACATACAGCTCCATATCAGAGCCACCGCCCCGGCCGCGGGGTGGTGGCTCTTCTCCAGGCATTCTAGGAATGCCACCAGGCGCCGTCAACCGGCTCGGCGCCCCGCAGAGACGGCGTAGTGTCGCCAGGGCGTCCGTCCGACGCTACGGCCGCCGCCGGCTCCGCGTGGTATCGGGGCCGCCTGGCCAGGCGTTTTTGACGCAGCTAGCCTAAGTCAAATCGAAAGGCACTAGGTGTAGTATAATTTGGTTGCCCTATTGTTTAGTCCAGTTAGGCTAGTTACATCTCCAGGAGGTGGCCCATGGCTGGATACGCCCATCCCGAGGTCCTGGTGGAGACCGAATGGGTCTCCCAGCACCTGAATGACCCCAGGGTGAAGCTGGTCGAGGTGGACGTGGATACCGCCGCCTACGAGCAGGGGCACGCCCCCGGCGCCGTGGGCTGGAACTGGACCAACCAGACCCAGGACACCGTGCGCCGCGACATCCTCAACAAGGAGCAGCTAGAGAAGCTCCTCAGCCAGTCGGGCATCAGCAACGACAGCACCATCGTCCTCTACGGCGACAACAATAACTGGTTCGCCGCCTACGCCTTCTGGCTGCTGAAGATCTACGGACATCAGGACGTGCGGCTCATGAACGGCGGGCGGAAGAAGTGGCTGGAAGAGAAGCGGCCCACCGCCACCGAGGTTGCCAAGCTCCAGCCAGCCAGCTACAGGGCCAAGAGCCCCGACCTGAGCCTGCGCGCCAGCTGGCAGTATGTCCACGACGGCCTGGGGAAGGCCAGCCGCGCGCTGGTGGACGTGCGCTCGCCGGCGGAGTTCAAAGGCGAGATCCTGGCCCCTCCGGGCCTGCTGGAGACAGCCCAGCGGCCGGGCCACATCCCGGGCGCCGCCAGCATCCCGTGGAGCCAGGCCGTCAAGGAGGACGCCACCTTCAAGTCCGCCGACGAGCTGAAGCAGCTCTACGGGGCCAAGGGCATCACCCCTGAGAAGGACGTGGTGGCCTATTGCCGCATCGGCGAGCGCTCCTCCCACACCTGGTTCGTCCTCAAGCACCTCCTGGGCTATGAGAAGGTGCGCAACTACGATGGCTCCTGGACCGAATGGGGGAGCATGGTAGGGATGCCTATCGAGAAGCCCTAGAGGTAATTTCGATACCCTCTCCCTGGAAGGGAGAGGGAAAGGTGATGAGGAATCCCGGCTAGCAAACTTCGGAGGGCCAGATGGACGGAGTGGGAGTGCTGAAAAGCGCCTTCGGGGGCGCGCATATGTGGTACCGGGGCACGGTCGCGGACGTGAGCGCGGCTCAGGCTAATACCGTCCCGCCTGGGGTGGTTCACCCCATTAGTGAGCTGATGGCCCACATCCTCCATTGCGAGGACTTCATGGTGAACACGGCTATCCAGGGCAACCGGCCTCTCTGGGAACGAGACGGCTGGGGCGCGAAGCTGGGCGGCGAGATGATTGTGGACCTGCCCATCCCCGTCAAAGGCCGCGCCTATGAGTACGACCGGAAGGCCATGTCCGAATATGCCGAAGCCGTCTTCGCCAGCACGGACGCCTTTCTGGACCGCCTCAAGGACAGCGACTGCGAACGCGAGCTCGAACTCGTCCAGTTCGGCCTTCCCAACAATATGAGCCTTGGCACCTTCCTTACGACGATGCTGCTTGGCAACACCTACGCCCACACAGGCGAGATCTCAGCTCTGAAAGGCTGGCTGGGCGCGAAGGGATACCCGTTCTAGAAATCCTTCTCCCTCCGCCTTCCTCTCCAAGCAGAGGGCTGGGAGGGATGTTCCACTCTGCGGCAGGTCAGCAGAACTAGGAGGCGCCCTGCCATGGCCAGCATCTCGCCCGTCGTTCTGCTCTACCGCCGGGTCCTGAGCGGCCCCAGCCCGCTGCTGGCGCCGGTGTTCCTGAACGCCGCCGTCCTGGAAAGGTACCGCGGGCGGCCCGGCTTCTCCCTGGTCCGCACCGACACCATCGGCCGCCTGAAGCGAGAGGGCGCGTGGAGCCTGGATTTCGGTCTCTCGCCCCAGGAAGGGGTCATCCACCTCTCCCTGGGCGACCTGGCCAGCAGGCTGCCCCAGGAGGAGCGCGAGCACTGGGTGGAGCACATCGTGGCGCCGCCCCTGAGCCAGAACTTCACCAGGGTCCAGCTATCGCCGGGCCTCTGTATCGAGGATGGCGAGGTGCGCCCCGGCTGAACCGCGGCGTGGCTGTCAGAGCGCGGGCGGCCGGCGCCGCCCTCAGCTGTTTCCAGGCGCAGGCGCGGGGGCGGCGGGCGCCGCCGCCGTGGGCCGCCCCTCGCCCAGCCACTCCTGCCAGCCGCCCTCCAGGCGGTAAGCCTGGAACCCATGCTGGTGCAGCACGGCCAGCGCCTCGTCGGCGAACAGGCAATAGGCGCCCCGGCAGTAGAGAGCGATCTGGCGGTCGCGGGGGAGCTCAGCAAGGCGCGCCAGCAGCTCCGCCACCGGCACCGACACCGCTCCCGGAAGGTGCCCATGCTGGAACTCGAGCGCCGGCCTCACATCCAGGATCATGACCGCGCCCTGCTCCACCAGCCGCTGCAGCTCATCCCGCGCGAGGGTGGGGCCAGCGCCGGCGTGGACGCCGAACTCGCGCGCGGCCAGCCCCACCTCCGGCAGGCGGGACTCCGCCACCGCCCGCAGGGAGAGCCACAGCCGCAGCACCTCCTCCTTCGCCAGCCGGTAGACCACCT
Organism: Chloroflexota bacterium; assembly: GCA_016199375.1. Classification (GTDB taxonomy): domain Bacteria; phylum Chloroflexota; class Dehalococcoidia; order SHYM01; family SHYM01; genus JACQGV01. The sequence continues at coordinate 7,633 of JACQGV010000008.1, forward strand.
TGGTGCCCTGGCGATCGGCCTCCACCAGCCGTGCGTTGCGCAAGACCTGGAGGTGCTGAGAAACGCTGGCCACCGACATATCGGTCTCGGCGGCCAAGGCGTCCACGTGACGCGGCGCCTGGGCCAGCAGGTCCAGAAGCTCCAGCCTCCGGGGGCTGCCCAGGGCGTTGCCCACCCGGGCGAACTGGGCGTAAATCCGATCCTTGAAGGCGCGATGGGCCATCAGGGCCAGTCTAGGCGCTCCCGCTCCTATTGTCAACTGGACTATTGTGAAACTTATCTATTGAACTATTGACAATCGAATAACAGTGCGGTATGCTCGGACTCGTACACCGTAGCCGCACTCCGAGGCCGGAGGAAGGACCTGAGTCATGGCTGAACCCGCCACCATCCAAGCAGACACGCCCCGGGAGGAGCTGCGCCGGGCCATCCGCCAGGAATACACCGCGGTGGCCA
>JACQGV010000094.1 GCA_016199375.1 Chloroflexota bacterium
ATCGTCAGCACCGGCGGCGGCGCGGTCCTGGACCCCGCCAACCGCCGGCTCATGTCCCAGGCGGGCCTGGTAGTCTGCCTCGACGCCCGCCCGGAGACGATCCACCAGCGGCTGGAGCGTCATCTCAAGCTGAACCCCAGGCCCGTGCCCCGCCCCCTCCTCCAGGGCGACGACCCCCTGGGCCGCATCCGCTCCCTGAAGGCCAGCCGCCAGGCCTTCTACGACGCCGCCGATGTCAGGCTGGAGACTGACGGCTGGGAGGCGGAGCAGGCCATCTCGCGGGTGATGGAGCTGTGGGCGGCCTTCCAGGCCACGGGCAGGGTGCCCGCCAGCGAGGCTCCCGCCTGCCGGGTGACGACCCCCACCGCCTCCTACCCCATCTACGTGGGGTGGGGCGAGCTGGAGCAGCTACCCAGGCGCCTCCAGGACGCCGGGCTGCCGCCCGGGCCGTCCACGGTGATCAGCGACGACCGCGTGGCGCCCATCTACGGCCCGCAGGTGCTGCCGCGGCTGGCGGAGGGGGGCTTTCAGGTCGAGCTGGTGACCGTCCCGGCGGGGGAAGGCTCGAAGACCCTGGAGAGCGCCCGCCGCCTGTACGATCGCCTGGTGGCCCGGCGGGCCGAGCGGGGGCACCTAGTCCTGGCCCTGGGCGGCGGGATGGTGGGAGACCTGGCGGGCTTCGTGGCGGCCACCTTCCTGCGGGGCCTGCCCCTGGTCCACCTCCCCACCAGCCTGCTGGCGATGGTGGACGCGGCCATCGGGGGGAAGGTGGCGGTGAACCACCCGCAGGCCAAGAACCTGATCGGGGCCTTCTACCAGCCCACGCTGGTCCTGGCCGACGTGCAGGCGCTCTCCACCCTGCCGCGCCGGGAGCTGGTGGAGGGCTGGGCCGAGACCATCAAGCACGCCCTCATTCAGGACCCCGTCCTCCTGGAGGACATGGAGGAGCAGGCCGAGCGCCTGCTGGCCCTGGAGCCCGAGCCTACCGCGGCCGTCATCCGGCGCAGCGCGGCTATCAAGGCCGCGGTGGTGAGCCAGGACGAGCGGGAGGCGGCGCTGCGTTTGGTCCTCAACTATGGCCACACCGTGGGCCATGGGCTGGAGGCGGCGGCAGGCTACGGGCGCTATCTGCACGGCGAGGCGGTGGCGGTGGGGATGGTGGCCGCCGGGCGCATCGGCGTGGCGGTGGGGGTGACCCCGCGTGAGCTGGCCCAGCGCCAGGAAGCGCTCCTGGCGCGCTACGGCCTGCCCACCCGCGCTCCCGGCGTTGACAGCCGGCGGGTGCTGGAGGCGATGTCCCTGGACAAGAAGGCCCGTGGCGGGAGCCTGCGCTGGGTGCTCCTGCAAGACGCGGGCCTGCCGGTCGTCCGCGATGATGTGCCCCCTGAGACCGCCGCCGCTATCCTGGACGAGCTGCTCTCGCCGTGAGGCTCTGGTCACGCTGGGCGGCACGCTTCCTCGTGCGGGGGGTCCCTGCCTTGCCCAGCCAGGTGGGCCCCCACGTGCTGTGGCTCCGCTCCGAGTTTGCCCTGAGCATAGGCCTGGCCGTGGGCGTGGGGGCGCTGGCGGGCCTGGGCGCGGTCGGCCTCATCTACCTCATCCGCGGGTTCGAGAAACTCTTCTTCGACGTGGGCGGCGATCTGCTGGGATTCATGGGCCGCTACCATCGCTATCACGTGGTCCTCCTGCCGGCCCTGGGCGGCCTGCTCGTGGGCCTGCTGCTCCGCTACCTGGGGAAGGGGACCAGAGGCCAGGGCGTCCCGGAGGTGATGAAGGCGATAGCGACCCAGGGCGGGCGCATCGGTCGCAGGGCGGCGGCGGTAAGGGCGGTGGCGGCGGCCCTGACCCTCGGCTCGGGCGGCTCGGCCGGGCGGGAGGGGCCCGTCGTCCATCTGGGCTCCACCCTGGGTTCCACGGTGGGCCAGTGGCTGCGGCTGCCGGAGCCGCTGGTGAAGACGCTGGTGGCGGCGGGGGCTGCCGGAGGCATCTCCGCCACCTTCAATGCCCCTATCGCGGGCGTGTTCTTCGCCGTGGAGGTGGTGCTGGGCAGCTTTGCCCTGCGCAGCTTCAGCCTGGTCGTGCTCAGCTCGGTAGTCGCCAGCGTCATCTCCCACTCTTTCTTCGGCGACTTTCCCGCCTTTCCCGTACCCCAGTACGAGCTGGTGAGCGGCTGGGAGGTGCCTCTGTACATAGGGCTGGGGCTGGTCGCGGCGCCGGTCGCCCTGGCGTTCGTGCTGTGCCTTTACCGCGCGGAGGGCCTCTTCGCCGGCTGGAAGAGGCTGCCGGGCTGGTCCCGGCCCGCCCTGGGCGGGCTGGCGGTGGGATTCATCGGCCTGTACAGCGTGGACCTGCTGGGCACAGGGCACGGCGGCATAGCGCGGGCGCTGGAGGGGCAGATGGCGCTGCTGGCTTTGCTCGCTCTGATCCCCCTCAAGGTCCTGGCCACCTCCCTGACCCTCGGCTCCGGCGGCGTCGGCGGCATCTTCATGCCCTCCCTCTTCATTGGGGCGGCGCTGGGGGGGGCCTACGGGACCGCGGTCCACCGGTTCCTTCCCGACATCACGGCTCCCCCTGGGGCCTATGCCCTGGCGGGCATGGCGGCGGTCTTCGCCGCCGCGGCGCGGGCGCCCCTCACCTCTATCCTGGTCCTCTTTGAGATGAGCCGCTCCTACTCCATGATCCTGCCGCTGATGACGGCGGCGGTGATCGCTACGGTGCTGGCCTCCCGGCTTTACCGGGAGAGCATCTACACCCTGCAGTTGAAGCGGGAGGGCGTGGACATGCAGCGGCCGGAGGGCCTGGGGGCGGCCAGCGATATCCTGGTCCAGGATGCCATGACCGTCGGCTTCCCCACGGTCTCGCCCCAGACTTCGGTGCCGGACCTCATCACCCGCTTCGCCCGCACCGGCCACCATGGCTTCCCGGTGGTGGATGACAGGGGTGTCCTGGTAGGCATGGTGACCCTCCTCGACGTGCAAGAGGTGGTGGCCAGCGACCGGTCGGCGCTGACCGTGGACGACATCTGCACCAAGCGGGTCGTCGTGGCCCGTCCCGACCAGTCCCTGCGGGAGGTGCTGGCCCAGCTCGGCGCTAAGGAGGTGGGGCGCATCCCGGTGGTGGACCCCCAGACGGGCCGGGTATTGGGCGTGCTGCGCCGCAGCGACATCATCGGCGCCCTCTCGCGTGCGGAGGCCGGCCAGGCTGCCCGCAGCGATAGCTGACCGCGCCCGCGTGCTAACATCATTAGGGACGCCTGCCGGGTGGCCCGGGGGAGACATGGCCAGCGAGCGCAAGCCCACCCGCACCGAGACCAACCTGTACAGCGCCATCATCGGCGAGGGGCTGGCCCATCTGCGCTATCACGCCTTCGCCATCAAGGCGCTGGAGGAGGGCCACCCCGAGGTCGCCCAGATCTTCCTTGAGGTTGCGGGCGCCGAGACCGTCCATGGCCTCCAGCACCTGCGGGTCTCGGGCGAGATCAAGGCCACGGCGGAGAACCTGCGGGGGGTGGTCGAGGGCGAGGCCTACGAGTTCGAGACCATGTACCCCAGCATGATCCGGGAGGCGGAGGCTGAGGGGCGGCCCGACGCCGTCGCCAGCTTCCGCCTGGCCATGGAGCGCGAGAGGTACCATCTTTCCCTGTTCGCCCAGGCCCTGGAGGGGCTGCAGGCCAAGCTGCGCGCCCAGGGCACTGCCCCCGCGGCCCCAACCCCGGCACCGGCGGCTCCCGCCCCGGCGCCGCTGGCGGCCCGTCCCCCCGCGGCGGTGGCGCGCGAGAATGTGGAGCGCGAGCGCTGGCGGGTCGCGGCCCTCACCCGGGTGCGGGAGATGGTCTTTGGGGCCCAGGACGGACTCCTGAGCACCGTAGCGCTGGTCACCTCCATGATGGTGGCCCTGAACAACAGCAACACGGTGGTCATCGCCGGCCTGGCCGGCGCGCTGGCGGGGGCGCTCTCCATGGCCACGGGAGCGTTCCTGGGCTCCCGGGCGGAGCGGGAGGTGGAGGTAGCGGAGATCGGCAAAGAGGCCCGGGAGCTGCGCGAGAACCCCGCCGAGGAGCTGGCCGAGCTCATCGCCATCTACCAGCGTGAGGGGATGTCGGCCCAGGAGGCCCGCACCCTGGCCGAGCGCATCGCCTCGGACCGCGAGCTGTGGCTGAAGACCCTGGTGGAGAAGGAGCTGGGCCTGAGCGCCGAGCCCACCGGCAGCCCGGCGAAAGACGCTCTGGTGATGGGCGCCAGCTTCATCGTGGCCGCCATTATCCCCATCCTGCCCTACTTCTTCGTCTCCGAGAAGTGGACCGCCATCGGCATCTCGGTGGCGGCGGCGCTGGCGGGGCTGTTCGGGCTGGGCATCCTGAAGGCGCGGCTGATCGGACGCCCCATCTGGCTGTCGGCGCTCGAGATCCTGGGGATCGGCATCGCCTCCGCGGGCGTGGGGTACGTCCTGGGGGACGTCATCCCTCGTATCGTCGGGCGTTAGCACCCCCGCGCCGGCCTTGACGTTCCAGCTCCAGTCCTCCCCCAGCTCGCTGCCGCGCGCCGGCGTGCTGTCCACCGCCCACGGCGAGGTGCCCACGCCCGCTTTCATGCCGGTGGCCACCCAGGGGTCGGTCAAGGCCCTGGGCGCCGACGACCTGCAGTCTCTGGGGGCCAGCATCGTCCTCAGCAACACCTATCATCTCAACCTCAGGCCAGGGGTCGAGGTCATCCGGCGCCACGGCGGGCTGCACGCCTTCATGGGCTGGGACGGCCCCCTCCTGACGGACTCGGGCGGCTTCCAGGTCTTCTCCCTGGGGTCCCTGCGCACCCTGGACGACGAGGGGGTGACCTTCAAGTCCCACCTGGACGGCTCGCCCCAGCGGCTGACCCCGGAGTCGGCGCTGGCGATCCAGGAGGACCTGGGCAGCGACATCGCCCTGGCCCTGGATGTGTGCCCGCCCGCCGAGGCCGCGCCGGCGGAGCTGCGCCGCGCGGTAGAGCTGACCACGGCCTGGGCGGGGCGCTGCCGGCGCGCCCACCGGCGCGCCGGGCAGCTCCTCTTCGGCATCGTCCAGGGCGGCACCGACCTGGACCTGCGGCGCGAGTCGGTGGAGGCCATAACCGAGCTGGGCTTTGCGGGCCACGCCATCGGCGGCCTCAGCGTCGGCGAGCCCAAGGCCCAGATGTACGAGGCCGCCGGAGCGGTGGCGGCCCTGCTGCCGGCGGAGCGGCCCCGCTATCTGATGGGAGTGGGCTCGCCGGAGGACCTGGTGGAGTGCGTGGCGCTGGGGATAGACCTGTTCGACTGCGTGCTGCCCACCCGCATGGCGCGCAACGGGGGCCTGTACACCCCGGAGGGGCGCCTGAACATCTACAATGCCCGCTTCAAAGAGGAGACCGGCCCGGTCCAGGACGGCTGCGGCTGCTTCACCTGCCGCCACTACTCGACGGCCTACCTGCACCACCTGTTCCAGGCCCGGGAGCTGCTGGCCTACCGCCTGGCCACCATCCACAACCTGCACTTCTACCTGCGGCTGATGGAGCGGCTGCGGCAGGGCATCCTGGACGGCAGCTTCGAGGGGTTCCGTCGGCAGTTCCTCGCCACGTTCAAGCCGCCCGACGAGGAGGTGCGGCGGGAGCAGAAGCAGCGCTGGCTGGCGCTGCGCCGCGCCCTGGCCCGACAGGAGTGACGCGCCCCTCAGAGCCTGTCCGGTAACGGTCTCCAGGGGGGAGTCAGAGTCCCGCAGGGTCGGGATTCTGGCGGTCCTTCGGCTGAAGGATTGGGGTATCCCCCAGTTACCCTTTCTTCTCCCCCCTCTCCCTGCCCAGGGAGAGGGGGACAGGGGGTGAGGGTTTACCGCGCATAGGCCCTTAGCGCGGCTTCCTCTGCGCGGTGCGGTAGTCGTTGAAAGGCGCGTCGCGCCTGGTGAGGGTCCTGGTAACGCCCTCGCGCTGGAGCATCTCCTGGAACTCGCGGCACGAGTCCTCGAAGTGGACGATGGCGTCGAACTCGATCGCCGCCTGGGTCGCCTGGCGGATGCCCATGATCTCGAAGGCGCGGTTCACCGCGAACTTGTTCACCTCCAGCAGCGCGGGAGGTATCTGCGCCATGGCCCCGGCGATGCGCTGCACCTCAGCCTCCAGGTGTTCCTTCGGCACCGCCTTGGTCGCCAGCCCCCACTGGGAGGCCTCCACGCCGGAGAGGTTGAAGCCGGTGAGCAGCATGTACTTGGAGCGGGTCGGCCCCATGCGGAAGGGCTCGGTGTGGACCATGTTGAGGCCGAAGGCGCGGACCTGAGGATGGCCGAAGATGGCGTCCTCGGCGGCGATGATGATGTCGCAGACGCCGATAAGGTCGTTGCCGCCCGCCAGGCAGTAGCCGTGGACCTGGGCGATGACCGGCTTGCGCAGGTTCCAGATGGTCTGCCAGCGCTCCACCGTGCCGCGCAGGTTGGCGATGTCATCGGTGATGCTGCGCCGCCGCGCCATGTGCTCCTGGCCCTCCGGCCGCGGCTGCGGCGTCAGGTCGTAGCCCGCCGAGAAGCAGCGGCCTGCGCCCTTGATGATGAAGCAGTGCACCTCCGGGCTCGCCTCGCCCTCCTTGAGGGCGGCGACCACCTCCTCCTGCAGCTTGCGGCTGAGGGCGTTCATCTTCTCCGGCCGGTTCAGGGTGATGGTGGCGACGCGGTCCTTGACGTCGTACAGGATCGTTTCGTAGGCCAACGCAGCTCCTCCTCGCTAGAATGCGCCGCCGTTTCCTCGGCGGGCGACGCGCCATGGGGATGGCCTAGATGGTACAAGCATGGAGGCGCCAGGTCAAACCACGAGGGCGTCGTTCGTATGGCGTCGCTGCTACCTTTCCTGGGCAGGTTTGAAATAACTTGTAGCAAAGCTCCTTTGGGCAATGGGGCCAGACGAACTATTTCAGGATAAATATTTTTGGCCAATCCCGGGACCTTGACACGGGAAGGCTTGACATGATAGATTTCCGCAACATCCGGCGGACTGTGGGGGTCTTTCGTCTCGTAGGGTGGCGGCTCCACACCAGGTCGGCCCGTTTGCGCACCACACTTGGGAGGAAGGAAGATGACTGCAACTACGTTCGAACGGCATTCCCGCGTCTGGCTCGCGATTGTGATGCTGACCGCGCTGGTCTCCGCCTCCCTTATGCCCGGCACGCGGTTCGGGCCGCGCCCTGCGGCCGCGGCCCTCGGGGGCCCCGTGATCATCGGCGGCGACGACTTGAACGACCACGGTTCATTCTCCGGTGGTCAGGTTTTTAACGGCTGGCTCTATATCCGCAAGGCGCTGGAGAACCTTGACGCTCAGGTGACACGGGTCAACGACGGTACCGTGGCGGTGCTGGGCTCGACGGATTCCACCGCTACCTCCGGCAACAATGGCGGCGCCTACCATTACGCTGCGCCGCTAGCGGGCCTAGCACCCCAGTTCGTTGAAGGAGCTGCGGCGATCAACCAGTTCTTTGCCGACCTGGCCGCGGGCACCAAGAAACCGGCTATCCTCGCGATAGCTGGAACCGGCGCCGGGAATGGTCTCTCTTCCGCTGAGGGCACTGCGCTGACCAGCAACGCGGTCGCCATCGCCAACTTCGTCAACGAGGGAGGCGGCCTGCTGGCCCACGGCTCAGGCACGGTCGCCTTCGGCTGGCTGAGCACCCTCCTGCCTGGCATCAGTTTCCCCAACCTCTGTGACTCCAGTACCCTCTCGCTGACGCCCGCCGGCCAGGCGGCCTTCCCTGGTCTAACCAACACCCACATCCGCGCTGGCCCGTGTCATAACCACTTCACCGGGAACTTTGGTGGGCTGGCGGTGCTGGCCGAGGACTCCTCGGGCACTGGAGGGGCGAAGCGGGCGGTCATCCTGGGCGGCGCGGCGGCGCAGCTGCCCGGCTCCATCAGCCTGACGCCCATCACCGACACCAATGTGATTGGCGAGGCCAACAGCCACACGGTAACCGCGCTGGTAAAGAACGCGCAAAACCAGCCTCTCGGGAATGTGATGGTGACGTTCACGGTGACGTCGGGCCCGAACCAGGGAACCACGGGCACCGCCACCACGAACAGCAGCGGTCAGGCCAGCTTCACCTACACCACGAACGGCACGCCAGGGACGGACCAGATCCAGGCGAGCTTTGTGGACCCGGCGACGGGCCAGACGAAGACGTCGCCTGCGGTGACCAAGGTCTGGGAGCCACCCGCCAACACCCCGCCCACGGTGACGGCGACGGGCTCGACGGTGAATGAGGGCCAGGCGGCTACCGTTGCGGGCACCATTACGGACCCGGACGCCGGGCAGACGCATGTGGTGGAGATCCACTGGAACCTGGGCCCGGTGGAGGTCATCAATCTGGCGGGAGGCGTCTTGACGTTCAACGCCTCGCGCACGTACCCGGACGACGATCCTGCGGGCACGCCCGCCGACACCTACACCATCACGGTTGTCGTCAAAGACGCGCTGAACGCGTCCGGGCAGACGACGGCGCAGGTAACGGTGAACAACGTAGCGCCAACGGTCAACGCTGGCCCGGCTCAGACCGTGTACCGGAACGACTTGGTGACCCTCTCGGGCACGTTCACGGACCCAGCGGCGATCCTCGACCAGCCGTACGCGTGGACATGGTCCACGCCCGGGGGAGCGCCAGCGAGCGCAGCGGGCGCTGTCAGCTACGGCAGCGTGATCACGGCGGCGACAGCGTACGCGCTGGAAGGGACCTACACGGCGGTGCTAACGGTCGCGGACAACGACACGGGCACGGGATCGGGCCAGGTTACCATCACCGTGCTGAACCGTGCGCCGGTGTGCACCAACGCCGCGCCCAGCATTGGCCAGATCTGGCCGCCGAACCACAAGTTCGTGGCGGTGAATGTGCTGGGTGTAACGGACCCGGAGGGCGATGTGGTGACCATTACGATCACCGGCATCCGGCAGGACGAGCCGGTCAACACAGTGGGCGATGGCAACACGGGCCCGGACGGCATGGGCGTGGGCACAGCGACGGCCCAAGTGCGCGCCGAACGCTCGGGCACGCCGAAGGTGCCAGGCAACGGCCGGGTGTACCACATCAGCTTCACGGCGAATGACGGGCACGGCGGCTCGTGCGCCAGCGCAGTGAAGGTCGGCGTGCCGCACGACCAGGGCAAGGGCAGCACGGTGGTGGACGACGGACCGCTGTACGATTCGACGGTACCCTAGTCGTACGCTGCGCTAGCGTGAACTGAGAGGGCCGGTCACCTGACCGGCCCTCTTGTGTTGACGGCTGAGAAGTGGGGGAGGGAGAACAGGAGCCCCGCGAGTGCGGCCGCCGCCGGCTGCCGGGGGGTGCCTCACGCCCAAGGCCTTGACCGTGCCGCGCACGGAGCTTAGGATGGCGCGATAGTTGTGCGGGGCCAGGAGCGGCCCCTCGGAGACATTTGTCCGACAGCCTCACAATCACCCTCCTCGGCGCTATCTTCCTCGTGGTGCTCGCGCTCCCATTTCTGGTCAAGCGGGTCGAGCACAACCTGGAAGCATTCCTCTTTCTTATGGGCGTTCTCGCCGTCACGGCGTCTCAAGCCTGGGACCTCCAACTGGTGAAGGACGCCGCCCGGCACCCAGTGATGATCACAGGTGCGGTACTGGGGGCCGGAGCGCTTGCCCACCTTGGGCGAGAGCGCCTGGATCAGGGGCTCCGAAGCCTGTTGACCAGAGTCCCGCTGGGCGTGCTTGTTGCCGCCCTGGTGGCGGCACTGGGGCTGGTCAGCAGCGTTATCACCGCGATCATCGCCGGTATCTTGCTGGCCGAATTCCTGAGCATCTTGCCCCTCTCGCGGGGAAGCCGTGTCAACGTGGCGGTCCTGGGGTGCTTCGCTATCGGCCTGGGGGCGGCACTGACACCGGTGGGCGAGCCCCTGTCCACCATCGCTGTCCAGAAGCTGAGCGGAGAGCCTCACCGTGCCGACTTCTTCTTCCTGGCCCGCTTGTTGGGCATCGAGATACTCGTGGGGATAGCTGCCGCTACCCTGCTGTCTGCGCTATTCGTTGCGCGGAGGCATGAGACGGCGGGGGAGACTGGGGGCAGCAAGGGGGAGGAGCACGGGGAGGCCTGGGCGACCGTGGGCACACGCGCCCTCAAAGTATACGTGTTTGTCGCGGCGCTGACGCTGCTGGGCGCCGGCTATGAGATAGTCATCGAAAAGTATCTGAGCCAGGTGCCCGGCTACGTGCTCTTCTGGGCCAATATGTCGTCGGCAGTGTTAGACAACGCCACCCTCACCGCCGCCGAGATTGGACCGTCTCTCTCCCTCGGCCAGATAGAGGACGCCCTTCTCGCACTTATTATCGCCGGTATTATGCTCATCCCTGGCAACATCCCCAACATCATCGTGGCCGGCAAGCTGCACATCTCCATGCGGGACTGGGCTCGCCTCGGGGTTCCCTTGGGCCTGGGGGCTATGCTCGCAGGCTTCCTGGCCGTGGTGCTCTTGTGAGCGCGCCGGCGGCTAGTGTCCCGTCCCTGAGATTCGTTGAACAAGTCCTGGGGGGATTGGCAAGGGGGCCAGGCCCCCTTGCCCGGGG
>JACQGV010000096.1 GCA_016199375.1 Chloroflexota bacterium
ACCTTGGCGCCCTGCACCTGGGCCTTGCCCCGCTGGCCCCGGAGCTGCCGCGTGGCCTCGATAACGGTGAAGATGCCGCGCATGCCGGGGTGGTTGGAGGAGAGCCCCCCGCCATCGGTGTTCAAAGGGAACGCGCCGCCCGGGGCGGTGCGCTGGCCCGCCACGAAGTCGGCCGCCTCGCCCCGCTTGCAGAAACCCAGCGCCTCCAGCGAGAGGAGCACGGTGATGGTGTAGGAGTCGTAGACCTCGGCCACCTGGACATCGGCGGGCTTGAGGCCCGCCAGGCGGAACGCCTTCTCCCCAGAGAGCTTGGCGGGTATGGTCAGCAGGTCGGGCATCTGGCTCATGGTGGCGTGGTCCACCGCCTCGCCCACGCCCAGGACGTAGACCGGCTTCTGCTTCAGGTCGCGGGCGCGCTCGGCGGAGGCCATCACCACCGCCCCGCCGCCGTCGGAGATGACGCAGCACTCGAAGAAGTGGAGGGGCGAAGAGATGACGCGGGAGTTCACCACGTCCTGAATGGTTAGGGGGTCGCGGAACATGGCGTCGGGGTTGAGCTGCGCCCACTTGCGGGTGGCCACGGAGACCTCCGCCCGCTTCTCCACCGTCCCGCCGAACTCGTGCTCGTAGCGCTGGGCCGCCAGGGCGTAGGAGCCCACGGTGGTGGGGCCGTAGGGTATCTCGAACTGGTCGGCATACTCGCCCTGGGCGCGGCCGCCGGTGCCGATGGCCTGGAGCTGGCTCCAGGCGATACTGCCGTAGGTGATGAGGGCGACGTCCACCAGGCCCGACGCAATCGCCCCCGCGGCGTGCCCCACATGGGACACGAAGGAGGAGCCGCCGATGGAGGTGGAGTCTATGTAGGTGGGGCGTATGCCCAGGAACTCGCACATCGTGATCGGGGGCATCCCCCCGACGCCAGAGGTGAAGTAGGCGTCCACGTCGTCCTTGGTCAGGCCCGCCTCCTCCAGGGCTGCCTTGGCGCAGAGGGCGTGGATCCCCAGGGCGCTGGCGCTGGGATCGCGGCGTTTGGGGTACTCGTAGGCCCCCACGATAGCGGACTTGCCGGAGATAGCTGCCATGAACACCCCCTCCTCGGCTGCTGAGCCGGCTCACAGAGGCATCCTACCATATCCCGCAACGGGGTTTTTCTTCCTCGCCGGCGGTGCTAGAATTGATAGTCGCCAGAAGAGCGCGAGGGCAAGCGTCTGGCCCCGAGGAGAGCCCGGCCCGAGGAGAGCCAGGATGGTGACAGTCCAGCCAGTCCCCAGGGAGGCGGCCCCGGCCAACGTCCGGACAGTGAGCCACGGCGCCATCACCTGGGTTGACGTGGTCGAGCCCGACCGTGATGCCCTGGACTACCTGGCCGCTCGCTTCCCCTTCCACGAGCTGGACCTGGACGACGTCCTCAGCAAACGCCAGCGCCCGAAGCTGGACGAGTACGACGACTACCTTTTCTTCATCCTGCACTTCCCCGTCTTCGAGGCCCGCACCCGCCTCACCTCCCGCAGCCAGGTCTCGATTTTCCTGGGCCCGGATTATGTGGTAACCGCCCACCGTGGGAACCTGCGGCCCATCCTCCAGCTTTTCGAGGAGGCCAGCAGCCGGGACGACCTGAAGGAGAAGCTGCTGGGCCAGTCGCCCAGCTACCTCTTCTACCAGCTCCTGGACCGGCTGGTGGACTACTGCGGTCCCATCGTCAACCGGGTCGCCGGCAGCGCCGACACCTTGCAGGAGGGGCTCCTGAGCCTGGACACCCGCTCCGGTCCCCAGGAGATGGTGCTGCTGCGGCGCGAGCTCATCGCCCTCAGGCGGATCATCCGCCCCCAGATCGGAATAATCGCCTCGCTGGAGCACCGGCGCTACAAGCTGCTGGACCCGGAGTTGGAGGTCTACTTCAGCGACGTGGCGGACCACATTCGGCAGACCTGGGATGCGCTGGAGGACCTGCGGGAGGTGGTGGAGGGGCTGAACGACGCCTTCAACTGGTACACCACCAACCGCACCAACGAGGTTATCAAGCTGCTGACGGCCATCGCCGCCAGCGTGCTCCCGGCCGTCTTCATCTCCCAGATGTACGGCCAGAACATCCGCCTGCCCTTGGCCGATCAGCCCTACGCCTTCTGGTTCCTCGCGGGGGCGCAGGTGCTGGTGACCGCCAGCCTGATCCTCTTCTTCCGCTGGCGCCGCTGGATCTAGGAGCGCGCCAGGCCGGCTCAGCGATGCGCATCTTCAACAGGCGAGCCAGCAAGACAACGTGCGGTATATACGCGATCCTGGCAGCCGCCACGCTCTTGGCCGTCGCCGGCTGCGCCTCGCCCATCCCTGAAGAACCAGGCAGAGCCACCGCCGAGGAAGCAGCGCGTGCCTTCATCCGCTCGGTCTCGAGCTACGAAACTGATATGACAATGGCGATTCGCTACCGAACAGTTTCGAGAGGTCAGACCACACGCACTACCCGGGCCGGGACAAGGACAGAGACTCGGACAGAACCATGGGAATCGTCGGACGATAGCTCCGGCATTGTCCAGGGCACCCTGTGGGTGGATGTAGGGCGCAAGGCAGCGAGGCATGAGTTTGAGTCGAGCGGCGACGAGGGCTACAGTGTCCGAAGCACCGTGTACATCATGCGCGGGAAGATTTACCAGCGGCTTACTGGCTCCGATTACTCAGGGGAATGGACCAAGAATAGGCTCAGTGTGGATGGGTGGCAACAGTTCAATCACTTAGAGTTCCTTGTGATGTGGCTGCGACATGCGAAGGTCGAAGTGGTCGGGGAGGAGACCGTCGGCGGACGGGACTCGTTCGTGCTTCGCCTTCACCCCAGCACCCCTGACTTTTGGCCGATCCTGCTGAGGGAAGGCGGGAGCGTGCCACTGGTAAGAGATGGCAAGCTCGACCCGGTCCAGAGGGATTTCATCAAGAGCGCCACGGCGACGTGGTGGGTGGACAAGCAGACCTTCGCGTTCACCCGTATGAGGGTAGCGATTGGCTTGGAGTGGCGTGAAGCGCAGCGCAGCGCGAGTGGCCCCGCGACGCAACTGTCCAGACAGCCGGTTCCCCAGGGCGAGTTTGGCAAAGTACCCAGTGGAAAAGACTGGGCCATTGACACGGTCATTGAGTTCCATCCTCGTGCGTACAATCAGCCTGTCATGGTCGTGCTACCACCAGAAGCCTGGCAGGCTATCGAGGGGCTAGTGTTCCCGCTACGATAACCCCTACCTCTGCACCTCCGGGCCCCGCAACGCCGGGCCCGACAATGGTATCATTGCCGGTGTTGGCTCCCTATGCCGTTCAAACGATTGGCCCCCCTCACGCTGGAAGTGAACGTCCAGACGGCCGCCGCCTACCGAGGCCGGATAGACCCCGATTGGGTGCGGCGGGTGGTGGCCGCCGTGCTGGAGACGGAGGGGACGGAGGGCACCATCGAGGTTGGCGTCGTGATCGCCGGCTCCCAGCGGGTCCGGGGGCTGAACCGCCGCTATCTGGGCCACGACTATGACACCGACGTGATCGCCTTTGCCCTGACCGAGGGCGAGGGGCCGGCCCCCCCCGACGGCACCCTCCATCTAGGGGAAGCCATCGTCTCCTATCCCCAGGCGCGCCAGCAGGCGGCCCGCTACGGCCACTCGGTGCCGCGGGAGCTGGCGCTCCTCATCGCCCATGGCGTGCTCCATCTGCTGGGCTACGACGACCAGGACCCCCACCGCGAGCAGCGGATGCGCGCCCGCGAGGCCGCGGTGTTAGAGCACCTGGGAGACCGGGCACGCTGATGGCCGGGTCGAAGGGCTCTCCACGCTGGGGCGGCCTGCTGCCGGGGCCGTGGATGGCGGGGGCGTTGCGCTACGCCCTCCAGGGCTGCGGCCACGCCCTGGCGACGGAGCACCACATCCGGTTCCTGCTGCTCTGCGCGGCGGTCGTGGCCAGCGTGGGCGGCATCTACCGGCTGTCCCTGCTGGAATGGGCCCTGGTCGTCCTGAGCGTAGGCAGCGTGCTGGCCGCGGAGCTGATGAACACCGCCATCGAGGCGGTGGTGGACCTGGCCTCGCCGGGGCAGCATCCCCTGGCCCAGCGGGCCAAGGACCTGGCGGCGGCGGCGGTCTTCGTCTCCATCGTGGGGGCAGTGGCCGTGGGGCTCCTGGTGTTCCTGCCCCATTTCCTGGGCCGCCGCTAGCCCCTGGACGGGCGCGGTAAAATAGCACTAGTCCAGCGGCCTGAAGGGGGCGCCATGCTTGTCTCTGAGTTCGTGAAGTACCGCCCGCCCAGCGAGAGCCGCAGCCTGCTGCTGCGCGCCTCGCGGGGCTGCTACTGGAACCGCTGTGGCTTCTGCGATATGTACCGGGACACGAAGTTCAGCTTCCGTCCCGTGGCGGAGATTGTCGGGGAGATCGAGCGCATCCGCCGGGAGGTGGAGGAGACCAAGGTCTGGGCGCAGGAGCATGGCCTGGCCGGCCACCTGATGGACGTCGCCTACACCAACGGCATGGACTTTCTGGAGGCCGACGGCACCGTCCGCACCGCCTTCATCGGCGACGGCGATAGCCTGGTGATGAAGACGGCCGACCTGGTCCCCGTGGTAGAGGCCCTCTACCGGAGCTTCCCCACCCTGGAGCGGGTCACCATCTACGGCATGGCCCACACCATCATGCACAAGACGCCCGCCGACCTGCGCCGGCTGCGGGAAGCCGGCCTGAACCGGGTCCACATAGGGCTGGAGAGCGGCGCTGACGAGGTCCTGGCGCTCACCGAGAAGGGCGCCACCCAGGCCCAGATGATCGAGGCGGCCCGACGGGTGAAAGAGGCGGGCATGGAGCTCTCCATGTATGTGATCCTGGGGCTGGGTGGCAGGGAGCGCTCCGCTCAGCACGCCGATGGCACCGCCTTCGTGCTGAACCGGGCGGGGCAGGATTTCATCCGGGTCCGCACCCTGAGCATCCCCTCTCGCACCCCCCTGGGGGAGCTGGAGCAGCGGGGCGAGTTTCACCGTTGCTCCACGGAGGAGATCCTGCAGGAGGAGCGCCGGCTCATCGCCCAGTTGGAGTGCCGCTCGGAGTTCGTGAGCGACCACAACAGCAACCACCTGGCCCTGAACGGCAGGCTGCCCCAGGACCGGGCTGCCCTGGTGGGCCGCATCGAAGAGGTCCTGGCCCTGCCAGAGTCGGCGCGGCGCCGCCAGTACGCACAGGTCGGAGGATACGTCTAGCCCGACCCCCGACGTCGGCAGCTCCCACCCCCATCCATTGCGAGCTCTGCAACAGGTCCGGCGGGGGAAGCCAGCGACGGGGCTCCTCGGCGCAGCAGGCTATGGCTGAAAATCCCTCCCTAAAGCTCGGCGGCCTAGAGCAGACCGCTGCCCTCGGCTTGGGGCCGGAGGCGCCCGGCGTCGCCCCCGGCGCGGGCGCGGCCCAGGTCCTCTATCGCCGCTACCGCCCCCAGACCTTCGCCGAGGTGGCGGGCCAGGAGCCCATCGTGCGCACCCTCTTGAACGCCCTGGCCAGCGGGCGCGTCGCCCACGCCTATCTTTTCACCGGGCCCCGGGGCACCGGCAAGACCAGCACCGGCCGCATCCTGGCCAAGGCGGTGAACTGCCTGGTCAGCGAGGGCAGAGGAGAGCCCTGCAATCGCTGCGAGAGCTGCCGCGCCATCGCCGAGAGCCGCGCCCTGGACCTGGTGGAGATGGACGCCGCCAGCAACCGAGGCATAGACGAGATACGAGGTCTGCGGGAGCGGGTCGCCTTCGCCCCCACCTCGGCCCGCTTCAAGGTCTACATCGTGGACGAGGTCCACATGCTGACCGACGCCGCCTCCAACGCCCTCCTGAAAACCCTGGAGGAGCCACCCCGCCACGTCATCTTCATCCTGGCCACCACCGAGCCCCACCGCATGCCGGCCACCATCCTCTCCCGCTGCCAGCGCTTCGACTTCCGGCGCGTCGGCGCCGACGCGGTCGTCGCCCGGCTCGCGCACATCGCCGCCCAGGAGGCCATCGCCATCGAGGAGGCCGGGCTGCGGCTCATCGCCAGGTCCGCCGTCGGCAGCCTGCGCGATGCCACCAACCTCCTGCAGCAGGCGGCCACCCTCTACGGCAAGCAGGTGGGCACGGCCCAGGTCGAGGAGATGCTGGGGCTGGTGCGGGACGAGCGGGTGCCCCGCCTGGCGCGCCAGGCCCTGACCGGCCAGCTCGCGGAGGGCCTCGCCACCATCCAGAGCGTCGTGGACGACGGGCTGGACCTGCGCCTCTTTCAGCGCCAGTTCCTGGAGCACCTGCGGCTGGCGCTGCTGCTGAAGGCGGGCGCGGGCGAGGCCCTTGACCTGGCTGAGGACGAGCGCCGGTCTCTAGAAGAGCTAGCGCGGGGCGCCAGCCTCTCCGAGGTCCTGGGGGCCATCCGGCACTTCAGCCAGGCTGACCTGCGCCAGGACGCCTACTCCTCATTGCCCCTGGAGCTGGCCCTGGCCGAGAGCGTGGCTGCCAGGGGCGCGGGCGGCCCGAGGCAGGCCCGGGAGAGCGCCCGGCCCGAGGCCGGGGCGGGCGTCATACGGGCTCCAGCGAGGAAGAGTCCTGTGGGCGAGGTCCCCCCGCTGGCGCCGTCGCCACGCCCAGTCGCCAGCGGGGTGCCACCGGCCGCGGAGCGCCCGCCCGCGCCTGTCGCCGCCCCGTCTGCCGGCGCTGCCAGCGGCGCCGCTGTGCCGCCGGCGGGCCCCAGGGCAGCACCAGTGGCGGAGACGCTGGAGGGCGTGCGCACCCGCTGGCGGGAGGTCTTGGACGCCGCCCGGGCGTTGGGGCGCAACCTGGACGCCCTCCTGCGCGGCTCCTGCGAGCCGGTGGGCCTCGAAGAGGGCGTCCTGACCCTGGGCTTCTTCCCCAACCGGCAGTTCCACCGGGGCGAGCTGGAGAAGGCCGAAAACCTCCGGGC
>JACQGV010000095.1 GCA_016199375.1 Chloroflexota bacterium
ACAGAGCGTGCCCCAGTCGTCCCTCCGCCGCCGCCGGACCCCGCGGCCAGGCCGGCGGTCAGCTCGGTCCTGGCCGCCGCCGTCCGGCGCCTGGACCTCCTGCGGGCCATCTGGCTGGCGGTCCTGGTGGCGGGGGTGGTGGCCCTGCTGGCCGAGGGCGCCGTTTATCTTCACGCCCGCGGCCGCGCGGACGCCGCTGCCCCGCCTGTGGAAGGGGCCCGCCGCCTCGCCGCCCGCCAGGCCGGCGCTGCATCGGCGCTACGGCCCCTGGAGGAGCAGCGGACCAAGCTCGCGGCCCAGTTGGCCTGGGCCGAGGCGGCGCTGGCGGTACCGGCCCAGGACGTGGCAGGGCTGGCCCTGGACCTGGCCCGGAGCAGCGGCATCCAGGTCACGTCTCTGGCAGCCACCCCGCCAGCCGAGCAAATGACCGCCGGGGCCCGCTACCGGGTGCAGCGGATGACCCTGGCGGGGCAGGGCAGCGCCGAGGAGTGGGCGCGCTTCTTGCGCCTCGCCGAGGCCGGCTCCCTGGGTATCTTTGCCCTGGAGGGCAGCCGCCTGGAGCTGCGCCAGGGCCGCTACGCGGGCAGCGCAACCTTCTCCCTCTATCACCGGGCGCAGGGCCTGCCGCTCCCGGCGGCTCCCGGGGCTGACACCGCCGCTCCAAGCCTGGCTTGGAGCGAGGCCAGCTGGGCGCTGACGGCGGCGCTCCTCGAGCGCCTGTTGGCGTCCGCTCCTGGAGATAGGGATGCCCGGCGCCTGCTGGTGGAGAGCTACCTCCAGTGGGGGGCAATTCTGCTACAGCAGGGCAATCCTGGCGGCGCTGACGAGCGTTGGGCGCAGGCCCGGGCGGCGGCCCAGCGCGAGCCCGGCCTGGTGCGGCTGGTGGACTCTTTCGCCGCTGTACAGGGAGGCCGAGCCCCATGACACTCCTCGCCAGGCCCCTGGTCGCGCTGAGCCTCGAGCCGGGGGTTGCCCGCGCCGTGAAGCTCAGTGGCCGCAGGGTCGAGGCCTGGCAGACGGCGCCTCTTCCCCCTGGTCTCCTTCAGGGCGATTCCCTCCAGGACCCGGAGGTCTTGGCCCAGGCCCTGCGTGGCCTTTTCAGCGCGGGCGGGCTCCCCCGGTCGCCGCTGGTCGTCGGGCTGCCGGCGCTGGGCGCCGTCGCCCGCGTCCTGCGCCTGCCGGAGGCGCCCGAGGCCTTCCTGGAGGAGGCGGTGCGCTGGGCCGCACGCCGCGAGCTCCCCGTGTCGCCGGAGAAGCTGCACCTGACCTGGAGGCTGGTGGGACGCGAGCCGGGCGCGCTCCTGGTGCTAGTGATCGCCCTGCCCAAGCCCCTGGTGGACGGGGTGGGTCACGCCCTACGACTGGCCAACCTGCGGCCCCGGGCCCTGGACCTGAACGTCCTGGCGCTGGCCAGGCTCGCGCCCTCCCGCGAGCTGGTGGCAGTGCTGGCCGAGCGCTGTTCGGCGTCCTTCCTGGTCGTGCGCAACGGCTACCCGGAGCTGCTGCGGGCCCTCGCCGCGGTGGACCTCTCGCGCATACCCGAGGAGCAGGACCGCTTGAAGGAGGAGGTGGTGCGGACCCTCCAGTTCGAGCGCAGCCTGGGCCCCGGCGCCATGCCGCTCCTGCTGCTCTCCGGAAGCCCGGAGCTGAGGCAGGCCCTGGCGCCCCTGCTACCGGACAGCCAGTCCGAGCCGGCGGGGTGGGAAGGCTTCACCGCGCCGGGGGAATTCCCGCGGTCCGAGTTCATGGTCAACCTGGGGCTGGCGCTCCCCTGGGGCGGGCGACCGCCGGCCGCGGCGCTGCCGCGGGTCAACCTTCTGGCACGCCAGCGCCGGCGCGGCCTCTCACCCAAGCAGCGGCTGGCGCTCACCGCCGCGGCCCTGGTAGTGGCCCTTCTCGTGCCCCTCCATCGGGTCCAGACCCAGACCCGGCTCCAGGCGGACCTGGCCGAGCGCCAGCTTGCGGCGCTGACCGCTGTCAGCGCGTTGCGCCGCGCCGAGCGCCAAAGTACCCAGCGCCTCAGTGAGGAGCTCAAGACCCTGGATGACCGCCTGGCGGAGCTGGGGCGACAGCAGGCGGCCCTGCGCGAGATCGCGCCGCCCCACGCCCACCAGCTCACGGTGGCGCTGCGCTCCCTGGTGGCCGACGAGCAGCTGGAGATGCTGGCGGCGGGCCGTGGCACTCTCTCGCTTACTGTCCGCGCGCCCTCCCTGGACCGGGCGCTGCTGTACCGCGACCGCTTGCAGGCCTCCGGCGCCTTCGCCCGCGTCGCCATCAGCGAGGTGGCCATCCCCGCAGGCCCGGGGCCCGTCCTCGTTACCCTGGAGGCGCGAGCCCGATGAGCGCTGGGGAGCTGGCTGAGCTCCTGGGCCTGGCGGCCCAGCGCTCCGCCTCCGACCTTCACCTGGTGGCCGGCCAGCGGCCCGTGGTCCGCGTCCACGGCGCCCTGACAACCCTGGAAGAGTGGCCTGAGCTGGAGGCGGAGCGGCTCCTGGCCTACCTGGCCCAGATGACGACGCCCGCCGAGCAGCAGGAGTTCACGGGGGGGCGCGAGTTGGACTTTCGCTTCCAGCTCCCCGGCGTGGCCTTCTTGCGAGGGAACGCGGCCTGGCAGCAGGGTGCCCCCTATCTCACCCTGCGTCTGCTTCCCACGCGGCTCCTCACCCTGGCCGAGCTGGAGCTTCCGCCCATCTGCGCCGACCTGGCGCTGCGCCCCCGTGGGCTCATCGTTATCGCCGGCCCAGCCAACAGCGGGAAGTCCACCACCCTCGCGGCGATGGTGGAGCATATCAACAGCCAGGCGGCGCGCCGCATTGTCACCGTCGAGGACCCCATCGAGTATGTCTTTACGAGCCGGCGCTCGCTCATCGTCCAGCGGGAGGTTGGCCGCGACACCGCCTCCTTCGCCCGGGCGCTGCGGGCGGTCCTGCGCCAGGATCCCGACGTCCTGCTGGTAGGGGAGATGCGTGACGCCGAAACCATGGCGGCGGCGCTGACGGCTGCCGAGACCGGGCACCTGGTGCTAACCACCGTACACGCCCCCAGCGCTCCCCAGGCAGTGGACCGCATCCTCGATGTCTTCCCACCCCACCAGCAGGCCCAGGTGCGCTCGCAACTGGCGGCGGTGCTGGAGGCCGTGCTCTATCAGGCCCTGCTGCCGCGCTGCGACGGCCGGGGCCGCACGGTCGCGGTGGAGGTGCTGCTGGGCACCACTCCGGTGCGGGCGCTCATCCGCGAGGCCAAGGGCCACCAGCTGCCAAACGCCCTGTTCACCGGAGCCGCCGAGGGGATGTGCACCCTGAACCAGGCGCTGGCGGCGCTGTGCCGGCGGGGTGTGGTCGCTCCGGACAGGGCGGCCGCCGCCTCGCCGGCGCCGGGTGAGCTGGAGCGGCTGCTGGGGGCCAGGACTGGCGTCTAGCGCGAGGTGTGCCTGGCCTGGACTGGGTCCAGGGGATACCAGCAGCCTGCTAGAGCCCCAGGTAACACACAATCCCCCCGGAACTGTTCCAGGACACAAACACGGCGGTGAAAAAGGGCCAGGGGACGTTGCTAAATGGGAAGGCCGCCCCTCCGGGGGCGGCCTTCCCATTAGCTTGGTACACCTGGTAGCTAGGGCGGGCAGCCGGTCTGGGTCACTACGCCCGCCGTAGTCCAGGCGTAACTGCAGCGCGTCGTCGCCGTCCGGACGTAACTGGGAGAAAGGGCCGGGGTGGAGGTGCTCATGTTGTTGGTCGCCGCTTGGGCCGTGACCGACGTCACCCCCTGGTCCGCCATATAAGTGTCGAGAGCGGTCTGGACCGACTGCACCTCCGAGGCGTTGGCCTGGGTCTTGCCCGAGCCCACGAAGCGGCCCACGTTGGGCACGGCCACGGCCGACAGCACGCCCATGATACCCACCACCACCAGCAGCTCCACCAGTGTGAAGCCCCCCTGACTCCGCGCTGCTCTCCTCAGCCAGCGACTCATATTCCCTCCTTTCAGGAA
Source organism: Chloroflexota bacterium (assembly GCA_016199375.1). Classification (GTDB taxonomy): domain Bacteria; phylum Chloroflexota; class Dehalococcoidia; order SHYM01; family SHYM01; genus JACQGV01. Next base: position 3,985 of record JACQGV010000095.1, read on the forward strand.
TCTCCGAAGGCCCCTGGGAAGGCCTTTCCGTAGAAGCAGAGGAGGCCGCGCTCCCGGAGGTACAGAGAAAGGTACCGAAGCGCGCTAGCCCGTTCGTACTACCCGGCGCGGACGGCCCGGGCCGACAGAAGCGCGAGGCCGGGCCGTGGGGGCCACGCCACAACTCCTATGCCACCCGCGTGGCCCCGTTACAGCCAGATAGCGTGGCGGGGCAAGGCTGGAGGAGTCGGGCCTCGCCATTTTCACATACGCTTGGCCGTTTCGGACGTGGCCAGCGACAGCTCATACCTTTCCAGTGGCTGTGCTAGACTCTACAGGAACAGGAGCGCAGAGGTTCTACAGTGATGGTCGGCCAGCGTAGCCGCGAAGCCGCCCGACCGGGAGGAGGGGGTGTGTTCAAGCGCGTTCTAGCCTTCGTTTCCCTGCTGGCTCTCGTGGCTGTCTCTTGCGGCGGCGCGGCTGCTACGCCAACGCCCACCGCGACGCGAGCGGCAGCCCCCGCGCCGACGCTCGCACCGACGGCAGCCGCCGCTCCCGCGGCGCAGCCGACGCCCACGGCCACGCGCGCCCCGGCGCCCACGCCTACGGCGGCGGCTGCCGCCCTGGCCGCCGTCCAGGTGTACCGGGTGAATCTGGCGGGGGAGCCCGAGACCATTGACCCCAACAAGGCCCACTTCGCCAGCGAGATCAGCGTAGCCAAGCAGCTCTTCGACGGGATGTTCAGCTTCAACCAGGACCTGACCGTGCGGCCGGTGCTGGCGGAGGCTATCCCCACGGTGGCCAACGGTGGCATCTCCGCCGACGGCCTGACCTACACGATCAAGCTGCGCCCCGGCGTCAAGTGGAGCGATGGCAAGGACGTGACCGCCGAGGACATCGTCTACAGTGTCAAGCGCATGCTGGACCCCGCCACGGCGGGCCAGTACACCACCTTCTACTACAGCCTGAAGGGGGCCGAGGAGCTGAACAAGGAGAAGGACGCTGGCAAGGTCCCGGCCCTCAAGGATGCCCTGGGTGTCAGGGCCTTGGACGCTCGCACTGTCCAGTTCACCCTGCGCCAGCCGGACCCTATATTCCTCAACTTGCTGGCCCTGTGGCCCGTGTATCCCATCCGGCGGGATGTGGTGGAGAGGTACGGCGACAAGTGGACGGAGGCCGGCAACCTCATAGGCAATGGCCCCTTCCTCCTCAAGGAGTGGGCCCACCAGGACCACATCACCCTGGAGCGCAGCCCCAACTACTGGGGGAGGCCCGCCAAGCTCCAGCGCATCGTTGTGAAGATGGTGACGGACGTCAACGCGGAGCTGGCTGCGTATAAGAACAACGAGCTGGATGTGAGCCGCGTTCCGCCCGGCACCGAGAAGGCCACCCTGGACGACCCGGTCCTGGGGAAGGAGATAGTGCGCTTCCCAGAGCTGGTGACCTTCGCCTTCCAGTTCAACAACACTGTGCCGCCCTTCGACAACAAGCCGCTGCGGCAGGCGATCACCACCGCCATAGACCGCGACAGCTTCATCAACAAGGTCCGCAACGGGGTGGGCCGGCCGGCCACCAGCTGGATCCCGCCCGGCATGCCCGGCTTCGACCCTGATCTGGGGAGCCAGTACAAGCTCAACCCGGCCCGGGCGAAAGAGCTGCTGGCCCAGGCGGGCTTCCCGGAGGGGCGCGGCCTGCCGCCCCTGAAGTTCCAGTACGCCGACACCGCGGGCAACAAGGTCATCGCAGAGTTCCTCCAGGCGAACATGAAGGACCATCTGGGCATCAACATTGTCCTGGAGCCGACCGAGCCGCGGGCCTTCAGCGCCCTCATCACCCAGAAGAAGCACACCTGGGCCCTGCTGGGCTGGGGGGCTGACTACCCCGACCCCGACAACTGGCTCCCGGAGCTCTTCGGCAGCGGCAAGCCCGCCAACCGGACAAACTACACCAGCCCGGCCTTCGATGACCTGGTGAAACGGGCCAAGGCGGAGCTGGACGAGAAGAAGCGCCTGGACCTGTGGAAGCAGGCCCACAAGGTGCTCATTGACGACGCGCCCCTGGCCCCTATCTTCTACAGGGAGCGCTTCTTCCTGCGCAAGCCCTGGGTCCAGGATATGCGCACCACCGGGATGGACGGCCAGCTCTCCGGCGACTTCTTCCTCGCCGAGCTGTACATCGCCCAGCACTAGGTTCACGAGGTGACGGAGGGGGCCCCGGGGCCCCCTCCGTCATAGGGGAGACAGGCGACCGTGTGGCGCTACGCCGTCCGGAGGCTGCTCTGGATCATCCCCGTGCTCCTGGGCGTATCGCTGGTCACCTTCCTGCTGATGCATGCCGTCCCCGGAGGTCCCTGGGACCAGGAGAAGCCCCTGGCGCCCCAGGTGGTGCAGAACCTCAACCGCCGCTACGGCCTGGACAGGCCCATCTGGCAGCAGTACGGGATGTTCCTAGCCCGCGCCCTGCGCGGCGACTTGGGCGTATCCTACTCCTATCAGGACCGGGGGGTCACCCAGATCATCCTCTCCGGCCTGCCCATCACCGCCTCCCTGGGCGCCCTGGCCTTCGCCTTCGCCGTGGTAGCGGGGCTGGGCCTGGGGATGGCAGCCGCCATCAAGCAGAACACCCCGGTGGACTACCTCTCGGTGCTCTTCGCCACCTCCTTCGCCAGCATCCCCGGCTTCGTGCTGGGCATCTTCCTGCTCATCCTCTTCTCGGCCACCTTGCACTGGCTGCCCACGGGCGGCTGGGGGAGCTGGAAACAACTGGTGATGCCGGTCCTGGCCCTGGGCGCCCTGCCGGCGGCCTACACCGCCAGAATCACCCGGGCCAGCATGCTGGAGGTGCTGAACCAGGACTACGTGCGCACGGCGCGGGCCAAAGGGCTGCCGGAGGTGGCGATCCAGTACCGCCACGTCCTGAAGAATGCCCTGATCCCGGTGCTGACGGTGCTGGGCCCCTATCTGGCCTTCCTGGTCACCGGCTCCTTCATCGTGGAGAGCCTCTTCTCGGTGCCCGGCGTGGGGCGGCTCTTTGTGCAGGGGGTCTTCGCCCGCGACTACGGCCTTATCATGGGCAGCGTGCTCTTCTACGCCGCGGCCATTGCCCTCCTGAATCTGGCCGTGGACCTGCTCTACGCCGTGGTGGACCCCAGGATCAAGTACGCGTGACGGCGCCGTGGAGGTGAATTCGCAGACCGGTGGCCGGGGCCGGCCCGATGCCGAGGGCGGGGCCCGGCGGCCCCGCCGCTCCCTGGGCCAGCTGGCGGTCCAGCGGCTCCTGGGCAATCGCCTGGCCCTGGTGGGCGGCGTGGTGGTGCTGGCCTTCGTGGTCCTGGCTGTGCTGGCCCCGGTGATAGCCCCCTACGACCCGGCGAAGCAGAACTATCTGGCCCTCAACGAGGCGCCCAGCCGCGCCCACCTCTTCGGCACCGATAATCTGGGCCGCGATATCTTCAGCCGCCTGGTCTATGGCGCCCGCACATCCGTATCCGTGGGAGTCATCACCCAGCTCATCATCCTGGGCATCGGCCTGCCTGTGGGGGCCATCGCGGCCCTGGCGGGCAGGCGCACCGACAACCTGCTGATGCGCCTTGTGGATGTGGTGTACGCCTTCCCCGACCTACTGCTCATCATCCTGCTGCGCTCCATCTTCGGCGGCAGCATCTACATGATCTTCCTGGCCATCGGCCTGGCGGGCTGGAGCGATATGGCGCGGCTGGTCCGGGGCCAGGTCCTTTCCCTGAAGGAGCGGGAGTATGTGCTGGCGGCGGTGGCCCTGGGGGCCGGGGGCCGCGAGGTCCTGGGGCGCCACTTGCTGCCCAACGCCATTGGCCCCGTCGTCGTGGCCGTCACCTTCGGCGTCCCGCGGGCCATCTTCGCCGAGGCTGCCCTCAGCTACATCGGGGTCGGGGTGAGGCCGCCGACGCCCTCCTGGGGGACCATGATCCAGGACGGGACGCTGGTCATCTCGGCCTACCCTCACGAGGTGGTGTCTCCGGCGCTGGCCATCGCCCTGCTGATGCTGGCCTTCACGTTCCTGGGGGACGGCCTGCGCGACGCCCTGGACCCGCGGTCGGCCCGGGCCGCTCGCTAGCGGCCGGAGTGACGGGGCGCCGCGCCTGGACTGGGTGGCACCAGCCCCTGTCTGGTGATACAATTGGCGGGCGATTCCTAAACCGTTTGTCGGCGGTTCGATTCCGCCCAGGGGTAGCACACCTGGGCACCCAGCAGGCAATATAGGTTTTGAAACGCTTCTAATAAAGCGTTGACAATGGAGCTCGCTTGTGCTAGGGTGCAGCCGTGATAGCAAGAGAGCTTAGGCTGGGGATACTGTAAGCACAGTTGGGGAAGCGCTTTCCCCCGGGCCAACAAGGGGCAACTGAGGAGGAGAAGCCGTGAAGAAGCTCCTGGTGATTGTAGCAGCGGTTATGGTGCTCGGCGTGACCGCTGCGGCCCTGGCCGGTGGCTGGCTCCTGGGGCGGGGGGGCGGCACGCCTCCGCTGGCGGAGGCCCCGCGCATCACGACCCCGCGCATCACGGGGTTCGTCGAATACGTGGTGCGGGATGCTCAGGGCAATGTGAAGTACCGCAGCGCAAGGCACAACACCAAGCTGACCCTGCTGTTGAGCGACACCCGCGACA
>JACQGV010000099.1 GCA_016199375.1 Chloroflexota bacterium
ACCAGGTTTTCGACTTGGATGACGCTTTCCAGCAAGGGGGCTAGCACCTCCTATGCGGGCTGGCGTCTCCGCAGGATGAATCCCGTGGCATCCGGCCTATCATAATGCCGCCGACCCCAGTCCGCAATGATCTTGGTGCTCTCGGTGCACCTGCTCCGCTTGGCCAGACGGGTCGCGCTAGCCCTGCTTCTGCCAGGATTCGATGGCGCCGCGCAGGCCCCGCTCGCGGATGCGCCCCTGCATCTCCTGGACGGCGGGGGTGAAGTGGGCGATGGCGTCCCACTCGGCGCCCTGGAGCACCGCCGCCCGGAAGCCCTGGATCTCCAGCACCCGGTTCGTCGCCAGCTTCTCCAGCCGCAGGAGCTGGGGGTGGATCTTGGCGATGCGCCGGCAGATGGCCAGCACCTCCTCTTCCAGCCGCTCGGCGGGGAAGGCGCGGTTGGCGAAACCCATCTGCGCCGCCTCCAGCCCGGTGATGTGCTGCCCCAGCAGGTAGTGCAGCTCCTTGGCCCGCTTGATGCCGACCAGCCAGACCCAGAAGGTCGTGACATAGCCGGCGCCCAGGGGCAAGGACGGCATCCCCAGGCGGGCGTCCGCGGCGACGAAGGTGAGGTCGCACAGGGAAGCGAGCTGGGTGGCCCCGGCGATGCAGTAGCCGTGGACCTGGGCGACCACGGGCTTCGGCAGCTCCCAGATGGCCAGCCAGCGCTCCAGGTTGTGGTGCAGGCGCTCCCGGTCCTCATAGATGGTGCCGCGCTCGGCCCGCGCCTCGGCGTCGGTGCCGGAGATGTCGTAGCCGGCGCTGAAGGCGCGGCCCGCCCCCTTGACCCGCACCACGGAGACCCGCTGGTCGCGGCCCGCCTCTTGCAGGGCGGCATCGAAGTCAGCCATCAGGCCGGTGCTCAGGGCATTCAGCTTCTCGGGACGGTTCAGGGTGATGGTGCCGACCTTGCCCTCCACCTCGTAGAGCACGTGCTGGTATGCCATGGCAGCTCCTTCTCCTGGCGGGCGCCAGCCGCTCAGCCGGCCCCGTCCAGGTGCTCCTCGATCTCCGTCAGCCGCTTGATACGGACCACGTCGGCGTGGTGTCCATAGGTGTCGTGGCGGTCCAGGAGGAGGGGGCGGATGCCGACGCCCCGCGCCCCCAGCACATCGGAGCTGTACTGGTCGCCCACGTGAAGGGCCTGGCTTGCCTCCACCTGGGCCTTCTGGAGCGCCAGCCGGAAGATGGGTGGATGGGGCTTCTCCAACCCTGCCTCGGCGGAGGTGACGACAAAGTCCAGGTGGGGCGCGATGCCGAGCCGCTCCAACAGGGCCGTCAGGTCGCGCTGGACGTTGGAGACCAGCCCCAGGGCGCATCCCCGGCGGCGCAGCGCCTCCAGGGCCGGCGCCACGTCGTCGAAGGAGACCCATTGGCTGGGGTAGCGGCGCACCTCATCGAAGATGTGGCCTGCCAGCTCCAGGGATACCGGCGCCCCCGCCTCTTTGAGGATGAGCTGCTGGTAACGGGCGAAGAAGTGGCGCTGCTCCTCCGGGGAGCGCCGGGAGGCCGGGCTGGCGATGTTCTGGCTGTTCCAGAAGTCGTCGGCGGCGGCGTAGGCGCGGCGCAGGGCTGCCTCCTCCAGAGCCAGGCCATAGCGCGCGCCCACCTCTCGCTGGATGCGCTCCCGGGGCGGATCGAAGTGTACGAGGGTGTTGTAGAAGTCAAGGAGGACTGCCCTGGTCATCGGCGGGGCCCTATCCCATATACTGGCTAGGGGATTCTAGCACGGGGTGGCGACTACGGCGACAAGGCTGCTGCGACGACTGCTGGGCGGGGCGCTGGATGTCGTGTTTCCGCCCCGCTGCGTGGGCTGTGACCGCTGGGGCGCGGCCCTGTGCTCATCCTGCCGGCACGGGCTGCCCAGGCTGCTGCCTCCCTTCTGTGCGCGCTGCAGCGAGCCCCTTGCCGGCCCCTCGGCAGAGCGAGGGGCGTCCCTCTGCGTCCGCTGCCGCGACCATCCCCTGGCCATTGACGGCATCCGCTCGCCGTACTTGATGGAGGGCGCCATCCGCCGGGCGATCCTGGAGCTGAAGTACCAGGGTGTGGCGTCCCTGGCTGTGACCCTGGGGCGCCTCCTGCACGATTACCTGGAGGCCCATCCTCTGCCAGCGGATGTCATTGTGCCGCTGCCCCTGCATTCCCGGCGCCAGCGCCGGCGGGGGTTCAACCAGGCCGCTCTCCTGGCTAAGGAGGTGGGGCGGCTCCGGCATAGACCCGTGGGCGCGGACCTTATCGTCAGGGTGCGCAATAGCCCCTCCCAGGCCCAAGCCGCCACTGCGGAGGAGCGCCGCGCCAACGTCAAGGGCGCCTTCCAGGTGAGGGAAGGGGCCGCGCTGGGAGGGAAACGGGTGCTGCTAGTGGACGATGTCTGCACCACCGGGGCAACCCTAGATGCCTGCGCGCGGGCGCTGAAGGAGGCGGGCGCGGCCGAGGTCTGGGGGCTGACCGTGGCCCGCGAGCGCTAGTGCCTTCTTCCGGCAA
>JACQGV010000101.1 GCA_016199375.1 Chloroflexota bacterium
CCGCACCGGTGGGCTCCGCGGCGGCGGCCACCCGGGCCAGCCGCTCTTCCTCCGCCGCGGTGACGCTCTTGATATCGATGCGCCAGCCGGTCAGCTTGGCGGCCAGACGGGCATTCTGGCCCTCCCGGCCGATGGCGAGGGAGAGCTGGCGGTCGGGTACGATGACCACGGCGGTGTGGGTGGCCTCATCTATCTCCACCCGCGTCACCTGGGCGGGACTCAGGGCGCTGGCGATAGCGGCGGCCGTCTCCGGCTGCCATTGGATGATATCAATGCGCTCGCCATCCAGCTCGTTGACGATGTTCTGGATGCGGATCCCGCGCATCCCGATGCACGCGCCGACGGGATCGAGCCCCTCCTGGCGGGCGGCGACAGCCACCTTGGAGCGGTGGCCCGGCTCCCGGGCTAGGCCCTTGATCTCCACCAGCCCGTTGAAGATCTCCGGGACCTCCAGCTCCAGCAGGCGTCGCAGCAGGTTCTTGTGGGCGCGGGAAAGCACGACCTGGGCCCCCCGGGTGGACCGGCTCACCTCCATCACATAGAACCGGAGCCGCTGGCCGACGCGGTAGCGCTCGCCCCGCACCTGCTCGCTGATCGGGAGGATGGCCTCCGCGTTGCCCAGGTCCACCACGATCTGCTTCGGCTCGATGCGGCTCAGGGTGCCGGAGACGATGTCGCCCTCGCGGCTGATGTACTCCTCGTAGACGTGCTCGCGCTCGGCCTCCCGCAGCCGCTGGAGCACTACCTGCTTCGCCGTCTGGGCCGCGATGCGCCCGGCGTTCTTGGGGGTGGTCTCCACCTCCAGGACATCCCCTACCTGGATGTCATTCCGTATCTTCCGGGCGTCCTTAAGAGAGACCTCCTTGAGAGGGTCGGTCGGTTCCTCCACCACCGTGTGCTGGGTGAAGACCCTGAGGTCGCCCGTAGCGGGCGTGATCTTTACTACAACGGTGGCGCCCTCCCCGATGCCTTCCTTTTTGTAGGCCGAGGCCAGGGCCTGCTCGACGGCGGCGAAGACCACCTCGCGGGAGAGGTTCTTCTCCGCCGCCAGTTGGGTTATGGCGATGAGAAAATCGCTTTTCATAGCCTATCCCATACAAGCAGAAAAGTGGGCGTTGGCCCACTTCTCCGAGCGCCATCTATTCCGCCCGCTAGTATAGCACCGGGTCAAGGGCCCCGACAAGGGTGGCGCTTAGCTGGAGGCAGGCGCGCCGGGGGAGAGGCCACCACCCAGCTTCTCCAGGGCGGCGCGCAGGTCCAGCGACCCGGTGTAGAGCGCCCTCCCCACAATGGCGCCCTCGCAGCCCAGGGAGCGCAGCCGCTCCAGGTGCTCCAGGGTAGTGACCCCGCCCGCGGCGATGACGGGCAGGGAGACGGTGGCCAGGAGCCGCTCCAGGGCCGGGAAGTTAGGGGCGCTCAGGGTGCCGTCGCGGGCGATATCCGTGTAGATGAGGCGCCGCACCCCCAGGTCTGCCAGGCCCCTCGCCAGCTCGATGGCCTCGATGCCGGTGCGCTCCTGCCAGCCCTGCACCGCCACCAGCCCCTCGCGGGCGTCCACGCTCACGAGCACCGCCTCGCCGAAGCGCCGGCAGGCCTCCCGCACCAGGGAGGGTTCCCGGACCGCGGAAGTCCCCAGGACTACCCGTGGTATCCCGTAGTCCAGGAGGCGCCGGAGGACCGCCAGCTCCCGCAAGCCGCCGCCTACCTGGAGGGGACAGGCGACGGCGGCGTTGATACGTCTGATGATGGAGAGATTGACGGGCTCGCCCCGGGCGGCGCCGTCCAGGTCCACGATGTGGAGGCGCGGGGCGCCCTGGGCCGCCCAGCGCTGGGCCACCTCCACGGGGTCCTCGGAGAACACCGTCTCCTGCTGGAAGTCCCCCTGGTAGAGGCGGACACACCTGCCGCCCCGGAGGTCCAGGGCGGGGATGACCTCAAACGCCATTGGGAGGCTCGGGAGGGGGCTCCCAGGGGGTGATGGCGGTGGCGCGGGGGACCACCGGGCGGACGAAGTGGCGGGGGGGCGGCGCCTTGGTGCTCAGGTAGCGGTCCCTGACCTCCACCTCATTGAAGACCCGCACCGAGTCCGCCAGGACGCGCAGCCGTCCGGCGGTGAAGCGGCTCTGGGCCAGGGTGCCGGGGGCGAAGTTCACCAGGTATGCCTGGCGCAGCCGGTCCTTGATGACCTGGATGGCGGGGGCGAAGTCCACGTCGCCGCTGATGACCACGGCGGCGTCGTACTCCGCCAGCTTGCCCACCATGTCCACCGCCATGCCCACGTCCACCCCCTTCTCCTCGACCCACTTCTGCTCGTAGGGATCAATCTTGAGGGAGCCGACGTAGCGGAACTCCAGGAAGTCGTAGTCCTGGGCGATGCGGTCGTAGACCTCGCGGTGAATCCGGTCCAGGCGCTCGCGCTGCTCGGCGATGTACGCCTCGCAGCGCAGGCGCAGTTCCTCCTCCGTGGTGGCGCCGGTACGCCCGGAGGCGAAGACATCGTGGAGGCGGGAGGGGTACGGCTGGCTGAAGGAGATCTGGCCCACCTGGTACCAGTAGGCGCGGATGAGCCGGTGTCCGGGGGGCATGGCGTCGGCCAGCAGGCGGCTCCAGTTGATGTCCTTCTCCTGGAGCTGCAGCTCACCCAACTGGTAGTGGAGGTTGTTGCCGTCTATGAATGCCACTGCGCGCAAGGTCATGCCCTCCTAACAGTATCCGTTAGCCTGAACACCAATACTTCACAACTTCACGCGGTCCTGGATGCGCCCCCCTAGGCCCCCGCGCTGCGGGCCGCTGTCTTGGGAAGGGCGCTCCAGCGCAGGAAGTTCTCGTAGAGCAAGAGGCCCACCTCGCCGCTCTTCTCCGGGTGGAACTGGGTGCCGATCACGTTCCCCCTGATAAGGAGGGAGCAGAAGTCCACGCCGTACTCCGTGCGCCCGGCGATGACGGCAGGGTCCTGGGGCTCCGTATAGTAGCTGTGGACGAAGTAGAAGTCGGCCCCTTCGGGGATGCCCCGCAGGACGGGATGGGCCTGGACCTGGCGCACCTGGTTCCAGCCCATGTGGGGGACTTTCCGGCCCGCGGGCAGCCGCTTGACGACACCGGGGACGATGTCCAGACAGGGCTCCCAGCCGCCCTCCTGGGACCCGGTGAGCAGCGCCTGCAAGCCCATGCATACCCCCAGGAAGGGGCGCCCACTGCCGATGAACTCCACGATGGGGCCCACCAGGCCGCGCTGGCGCAGGTTGGCCATGGTGTCCGCGGCAGCGCCCACGCCCGGCAGGATGAGCGCGCCGGCCGCCGCTACCTCACCCGGGTCCGCCGTCACCGCGGGGGCATAGCCCAGGCGGGCGACGGCCTTCGTCACGCTGCGCAGGTTGCCGGCCCCGTAGTCAACGATGGCGATGAAGTCGCTTCTTCCCACAGCATCCCAATCCTAGCACGGAGCCGGCCTACTCCTTGACCTGGAAGTAGGGCCCCTGGGTCATCCGCGCCTCCCATTCGGCGTCGGAGCTGCGGAGGCGGAGGGGCAGTATCTCCATGGCATCCTCGCCCACCGGCCAGCGCAGCGGCGGCTTGGGGTGCTCCACGATCTCGACGATGGCAGCGGCCACGGCGAAAGAGCCCGGCCGGGTCTGGGCACGGGCGCGGAAGGCCGTGAGCTGCGCTTCGACCCGCTGGGCGTAGGCGCTGCGCCCCGCCCGTACGGCCTCGGCCACATCCAGGGAAGCGGTCTGCCAGTCCGATTTGTACATGCCGGGCTCCAGGCAGACCACCCTGATGCCGTAGGGGATAAGCTCATAGCGCAGGGCCTCGGTGAGCGCCTCGATAGCGTACTTGGTGGCGCTGTACATGCCCATGAGCGGCCCGGCTATGCGGCCGCCGGTCGAGCTGACGTTGATGATGAGGCCCTCGCGGCGCTCCCGCATCGCCGGCAGGAGGGCCTTGCACACCCGCCAGGTGCCGAAAACGTTGGTGTTGAACTGGCGCGATACCTCGTCCTCGCTCACATCCTCGACGGGGCCGAAGAGGCCGTAGCCAGCGTTGTTGACCACGGCGTCTATGGCCCCGTGGCGGGCCAGGGCCTGGCCCACGGCCGCGGCCACGCTCTTGGCGTCCGTCACGTCCAGGCGCAGGCCCTCGATCTGGCCCTCGAGCCCCGCCCGCACCTCGTCCAGCATCTCCAGGTTGCGCATGGTCGCGATAACCCGGTGCCCCCGCGAGGCCAGCAGCCGCGCCGCCTCCTTCCCGAAGCCGCGCGACGCGCCGGTGATCAAGACCGTTTGCTGCTCCCGCTCGCCCACAACTCCCCTTTCTACTGGCCTTCAATACTGCTGCGGCCCTTATCATTCCGCCATTCAGGGTTCATGGGGCCGGAAGACGGACTCCGCAGCCACTCTGGGACTCGGGATGACAGGCCTGGGCTATTATTTAGAATCCCATGTCTAGATGTATATCCGCCGCTGGGGGTCCTCCTCGAAGCGCGCCAGCATGTACACCAGGTCATTCAGGCGGTTCAGGTACTTGAGCAGCGCGGGGTTCTTGGTCCCGCCCTGGCGGTGGAGGGTCACCAGCCGGCGCTCCGCCCGGCGCAGCACCGCCCGCGCCAGGTCGAGCGCCGCCGAGGAGGCGCTGGTGCCGGGGGCGATGAAGGCCGTGGGCATCTCGACCTGGGGCTCCAGCTCGTCAATGGCCTGTTCCAGGGCGCCCACCATCGCCTCGGTGACCACCCATCCCCGCTGCTGGCTCTGGGCGTAGTGCTCGGGCGGCGTGGCCAGCTCGGAGCCCACCACGAAGAGCTCCTGCTCCACCTTGCGCAGCACCTCGCGGGTGCGGGCCTTGGTGGCGGCGGCGTACGCCACGCCCAGGGCGGAGACGGCCTCGTCCACGGCGCCATAGGCCTCGCAGCGGGGGTCGTCCTTGGGCACCCGCACGCCATAGAGCAGGCTGGTCTCGCCGCTGTCGCCCTTCCTGGTGTAAATCTTCATGCCTGTGGTGTCCCCGAGCTCGCCGGGCCCTTCAGGTTGCCATTCTACCACCTCCCTGTGCTACACTCGGCCTAGCCTGGCCCGCAGGAGGAGCCGTGACCTCAGCCCAAGACCGCCTGCGCGGGATACCCGTGGGCGCCCGGGAGCCGGCGCCCCTGGACCTCTTGGAGGCGATCCGCCTCCGCAAGAGCATCCGCGCGTTCCGGCCCGACCCGGTGCCGCGAGAGGCCCTGGAGCGTGCCCTGGCCCTCGCCCAGCGCGCGGCTTCCTGGTCCAACCTGCAACCCTGGGAGTACGCCGTGGTCACCGGCCCGCGGCTGCGGGAGCTGAGCGACGCGCTGGTGGCCTTCGTCCTGGGGGGCGAGGAGCCCCGCTACGACTTCGAGCGACCGGTGTTTCAGCCCGTCCATCAGCGGCGGCGGGTATCCGACGGCATCCGCCTCTTCGACATTGCGGGGATTCACCGGGAAGACCCCGACTACGACCAGAAGCGGGCGGACTGGCGCTGCCGCAACATGCGCCTCTTCGGGGCGCCGGTGGGGGTCTTTATCTACATGGAGCGCCAGCTCCACACCCCCGCCGTCCTGGACATCGGGGGCTTCGTGACCACCCTGATGCTGGCCTGCCTGCCCTTTGGGCTGGGCACCTGCGCCAGCGGCTCTCTGGTCGGCTACCCAGACCTCCTGCGCCAGCTCCTGGGCCTGCCCGACTCCAAGATGTTCCTCTGCGGCGTCTGCGTGGGCTACCCGGACTGGGATGCTCCCCTGAACACCTTCGGCGCCGACCGCGACCCCCTGGAGATGTTCTGGCACTGGCACGGCTGGGACTAGCCTCACCAGGGCTCTTCGGGTTGACACCCGTGGGCGCCACGGCTAGACTTGGCGAGGCTCCGGCGGTCGCAGCGGGCTGCGGCCCTGGCGCCAGGGTAGGCCTGCGCAGCCAGGGGCCCTCTGGGAAGGAGTCGCCTGTGTTCGACGAGCGGTGGGTGAAGGACTTTCGGCAGCGGGTGGCCCGCTGGAATGAGAAGGGCCGCCAGCTCCCGCAGCAGCGGCAGAGCTTCACCACCATCTCCGGCCAGGAGGTAAAGGCGCTCTACACCCCCCTCGACCTGGCGCCAGCCGACTCCGCCGCCGAGATCGGCCTCCCCGGCGAGTACCCCTACCTGCGGGGCATCCATCCTACCGGCTACCGCACCCGCCTCTGGACCATGCGGCTCTTCTCGGGATTTGGGAGCGCCGAGGAGTCCAACCGGCGCTACCGGGACCTGCTGGCCCACGGGCAGACCGGGCTCTCCATCGCCTTCGACCTGCCCACCCTGATGGGCTACGACACCGACCACCCCGCTGCGGTGGGCGAGTTCGGCAAGTGTGGGGTGGGCGTCTCCAGCCTGCGGGACATGGAGATACTGCTGGACAAGCTCCCCCTGAGCGAGATCACCACCTCCATGACCATCAACTCGCCGGCGGCGGTGATCTGGGCGATGTACATCGTGGCGGCCGAGAAGCAGGGCGTGCCCAGGGAGCGGCTGGGCGGCACCCTCCAGAACGACATCCTCAAGGAGTTCATCGCCCAGAACGAGTACGTCTTCCCACCCCAGCCCTCCCTGAAGCTGGTGGTGGACACCATCGAGTTCGCCACCCGCGAGATGCCCAAGTGGAACAGCATCTCCGTCTCGGGCTACCACATCCGGGAGGCGGGGTCCACCGCCCAGCAGGAGCTGGCCTTCACCCTGGCCGACGGCCTCGCCTACGTGGACGCCGCCCTGGAGCGGGGCCTGGCCATAGACGACTTCGCCCCCCGCATCAGCTTCTTCTTCAACAGCCACAACGACTTCTTTGAGGAGATCGCCAAGTTCCGCGCCGCCCGGCGCATCTGGGCCCGCCAGATGCGGGAGCGCTACGGGGCCGAGAGCGAGCGCTCCTGGTGGATGCGGTTCCATACCCAGACCGCGGGCTGCTCCCTGTCGGCCCAGCAGCCGGAGAACAACATCGTCCGCACCGCCCTGCAGGCCCTGGCCGCCGTCCTGGGCGGCACCCAGAGCCTCCACACCAACTCCATGGACGAGGCGCTGGCGTTGCCCAGCGAGCTGGCCGCCCGCATCGCCCTGCGCACCCAGCAGATCATCGCCCATGAAAGCGGCGTCACCAACACCGTGGACCCCCTGGGCGGCAGCTATTTCGTGGAGACCCTCACCAACCAGATGGAGCAGGCCGTCAACGAGTACTTCGAGAGGATCAAGGGCTGGGGAGGGGTCATCAAAGGCATCGAAGAAGGGATGTTCCAGCGGGAGATCGCCGAGGCCTCCTTCCGCTACCAGCAGGAGGTGGACCGCAAAGAGAGGATTATTGTAGGGGTCAACGACTTCGCGCTCGAGGAGCCCGTCCGTATCCCCATCCTCCAGATGGACGTGGAGGGCGAGGCGCGGCAGCTGGAGCGGCTCAAGGCCATCCGGCGGGAGCGGGACGGACGCGCCGTCCGCCAGGCGCTGCAGGCCCTGCGCGAGCAGGCCCAGAGCGGCGCCAACCTGATGCCCCCCCTCCTCGACGCCGTCCGCGCCTACGCTACCCTGGGCGAGACCATGGACGTGCTGCGCGAAGTCTTCGGCGTGTACGAGGCCCGCTGGGCAGCATAAGCCAGACTAATTTTCCGGGAGGTATCCTCCGATGCAGATCACCCTGAGCGTGATCAAGGCCGACGTGGGCTCGATTGGGGGCCACACCAAGCCCAGCGAAGAGATGCTGGCTACCGTCCGGCGCCGGTTGACAGAAGCCATCGGGAAGAAGCTGCTGGTGGACGGGCTGGTGACCTATACCGGGGACGACATCGCCCTGATCATGTCCCACCGGCAGGGCGCCGGCGCCTCCCAGGTGCACATGTTCGCCTGGGACTGTTTCCTGGCGGCCACCGCGGTGGCCAAGGCCGAGGGCGACTATGGGGCGGGGCAGGACCTGCTGGTGGACGCGCCCTCGGGCAACGTCCGGGGGGCGGGCCCGGCCGTGGCGGAGATCGAGTTCGAGCTGCTGCCGCAGCACCGCCCGGCCGAGTCCTTCCTGGTCTTCGCCG
>JACQGV010000098.1 GCA_016199375.1 Chloroflexota bacterium
GCCTCCACCTGGTCTCTGATCCGCCGCACTTCGTCAATCGACTTGCCCTGCGGGTCTTCGAGGCCCCAGTCTTCGGCGGGCACCAATGCGGCCGGGCAGGCTTCCTCCAGGGAGCATCCCATCGTAATGACCAGATCAGCCCGGTCAACCATCGCCGGTGTGAGGAGCTTTGGTCTGCCACAAGATATGTCGATCCCAGCTTCCCGCATGACTTGCACGACCAGCGGATTCACCTCCTCTGCTGGCATTGTTCCCGCCGATTCCACCTCGATAGACTCGGGGGCAAGGTGTTTAGCGAAGGCCTCTGCCATCTGGCTGCGGCCGGTGTTGTGGACGCATACGAACAGGACTCGTTTCATGTTCGGGCTCCGCCCCGAAAGGTATTGCCTTCTCCTCGCAGCCATCTATAGAAGAGGGCGGCTGCGGCTGCTCCCGCTAGAGGTGCCACCCAGTAGAGCCAATGACTGGACCAAATCCACCCGACCAGGGCGGGTCCAAAGGACCGGGCGGGATTCATTGAGGCACCGGAGATAGGCCCAGCGAAGATGGCTTCCAGACCGACAGTGATCCCAATCGCCAGGGCCGCGCCCTGCCCCATTGCCCTGGCGTCGGTGGCCACTGCCATGATGACGAACATCAGGATGAAGGTGAGGGCGACCTCGAGGCCAAGGGATTGCCAGGCGCTCCCGGCGGGCAGAGTGGCCCCCATGTCAGCTACCACGCCAAAAAGGACGCGATGCCCCGCGCTGGCAACGAGCGCTCCACCTAGCTGTGCGCCCCAATAGATCGGAACCTCGCGCCAGGGGAAATGGCGGACGAGAGCGAAGCCCAGGGTCACGGCAGGATTGATATGAGCCCCGGAGATGTGTCCAACGGCGTACACCATGGCCGCTACGATCATCCCAAAGGTCAGGCCAACGCCGAGATGGGTGACCTGTCCTTCAGAGAGCCGGTCAACAATAATTGCTCCAGGCCCGGCAAAGACGAGCCCCGCTGTGCCGACGCCTTCGGCCAAGCACCGCTTCCAGATTGGGTCAGCCAATTATCCTATCCTTGTTCCCCAATTCGTATTGAGAGTCCCTGCGATCATGTGCCGATTCTATCACGGCCACTACCCACGCCCCTTCGCACATGGCCAGGCTTGACACATGATGTGAGCCCATGTAACATCACAGACGCTAGCGCAGCCAGCGTGTGAGGTAACGTAACATGAGTCCGGGCATCATCAAGCAGCTTCGTGAGAGCTTCCAGCCGGCCCTGACACAAGCGGAGCTGGCCCGTCGCGTCGGGGTGCGCCGGGAGACGGTGAGCCGCTGGGAGAGCGGGCAGGGCGAGCCGTCGGGCCCGGCCCGGGCCGCCCTGGAGGGCCTGCAGCAGCTCGTCCGCAACAGCGGCCCCGGGCAAGGCGCCCGCCAGGGGCCGCTCCGCAGCAGCGCCCTGGCCACCATTGAGGAGGCCATCCGGGACTTTCAGGCTGGCCGCTTCGTCATCATCGTGGACGACGAGGACCGGGAGAACGAGGGTGACCTGGCCGTGGCGGCCGAGAAGGTGACGCCCCAGGCCATCAACTTCATGGCCACCCACGCCCGCGGGCTGGTCTGCATCGCCCTCTTGGGCCAGCGGCTGGATGAGCTGCGCATCCCCCTGATGGTGTCGGACAACACCTCACGGCTGACCACCGCCTTTTGCGTGTCGGTGGAAGCGCGCCACGGCACTACCACGGGCATCTCCGCCGGCGACCGGGCGGCCACGGTGCGGGCCCTGGTGGACCCCAAGACCCGCCCCGAAGACCTGTTGCGCCCCGGCCATATGTTCCCCCTGCGCGCCCGCGCTGGCGGCGTGCTGGTGCGGGCGGGCCAGACCGAGGCGGTGGTGGACCTGGCGCGGCTGGCGGGGCTCTACCCCGCCGGCGTGATCTGCGAGGTGATGCGGGGGGACGGCACCATGGCCCGGCTGCGGGACCTGCTGGCCCTAGCGCAGCGCCACGGCATCAAGATCATCAGCGTCGCCGAGCTCATAGCCTATCGCCGCCGCCACGAGAAGCTGGTGGAGCGGGTGGCCGAGGCCAAGCTGCCCACGCGCCTCGGTGACTTCGTCGCCGTCGCCTACAAGAGCGTCGTAGACGCCGATGAGCATGTGGCGTTGGTGAGGGGCGACATCACCACGCCCCAACCGGTGCTGGTGCGCGTCCATTCCGAGTGCCTCACGGGCGACACCTTCGGCAGCGCGCGCTGCGACTGCGGGGAGCAGATGCAGGCGGCGCTGCAGATGATTGCCCAGGAAGGCCGGGGGGTCTTCCTCTACATGCGCCAGGAGGGCCGCGGGATTGGCCTCCACAACAAGCTGCGGGCCTATGCCCTCCAGGACAAGGGTATGGATACCGTGGAGGCCAACCAGGCCCTGGGCTTTCCACCCGACCGCCGGGACTACGGAATCGGCATGCAAATCCTGGTGGACCTGGGGATACGCAGGATGCGGCTGTTGACCAACAACCCCGCGAAGCGGGCCGGCCTGGAGGGCTATGGCCTGGAGGTAGTGGAGCGGGTGCCCATCGTCGCCAAGGCCACGGAAAGCAACCGGCGCTACCTGGAGACGAAACGCCGCAAGCTGGGCCACATGCTGGAGCTGGATGAGGTCCTGGGCTCCGGCTCCCCCGGGTGAAGCAACAGCACGCAGCAGAGGAGGCCCTATGGCGACCTACCAGGGAGATCTCAGCGGCCAGGGGCTGCACATCGGCATCGTCGTGGCCAGGTTCAACGAGTTCGTCACCAGCCACCTGCTGGCCGGGGCCCGGGACGCCCTCCTGCGCCACGGCGTCGCCGAGGGCGACATAGATGTGGCCTGGGTGCCGGGCTCCTTTGAAGTGCCCTGGGCGGCGCGCCGGCTGGCCGCCTCGGGCCGCTACGACGCCATCGTGTGCCTCGGCTGTCTGATCCGGGGCGCCACCAGCCACTACGACCTGATAGCGGCGGAAGCAGCCAGGGGCATCGGCGCCGTCGGCCAGGAGAGCGGTGTCCCCGCCATCTTCGGCGTCGTGACCGCCGAGAGCATCGAGCAGGCCATCGAGCGGGCGGGCACCAAGCAGGGAAACAAGGGCGCGGACGCCGCCGTGAGCGCCATTGAGATGGCGAATCTCAGCCGGGCGCTGGAGGGCCGCGGGCGCCGTCGCCGGCGCCCGCCAGCGCCGCCCGCTGGGCCACCGCCCACGCAGTAGAATACGGGCGGCTACCCCTTTTGGGCAGGGCTCCCCCAAACCAGGCGAAAGGGCAAGGCAAGCATGTACTGCACTTTCTGTGCCATCGCGGCGGGCCAGGAGCAGGCGACCATCCGCTACCAGGACGAGGACATCATCGTCATTGACAACATCCTGAGCTGGGCCCCCGTCATGCTGCTGGTGATGCCCAAACGGCACCTCACCCAGAGCGACATGTGGCGCACCCTGGGCCGCATCGGCTTCATCGCGGTGGAGATGGGCTGGAAGTACTGTCCCCGTGGCTTCCGCGTCCTTTCCAACTTCGGCGGCGACGCCCTGCAGAGCCAGGAGCACGGCCACGTCCACGTCATCGGGGGGGCCTTCCTGGGGCCCTACCTGTAGCCGGCGCCCGCCAGCCCTGGGGTCGTCCTGACCCACAACCGCCGCGTCCCCGCAGGCCGTGCCACCTTTCGCGGTTGATATCTGCCGACACCGGGCGAGAGGGCGGCATATTCGCCGAAATCAGGCGGAAGGCCCCATTGACCTGGGAGGGAAGGGCTGCCTATACTGCCGTATTCCCGCTCCATCGTCACGAGCTGGCTTGGGAGGGCGGCATGGCAGCACGCGGCAACGGCTCGCAGGCCAGAGGGCCTGGTCTCTTCGACAACGTCCGGGTGGTGGACCTCACCCATAACCTGAACGGCCCCTACGCCACCAAGCTCATGGCCGATCTGGGCGCCGAGGTCATCAAGATCGAGGAGCAGGGCCTGGGCGACTTCGGCCGCGGCCTGGACCACAACACGCCCGGCATGGGCGGCTATTTCATGTGGCGGAACCCTGGGAAGAAGAGCATCAGCGCAGACCTGAAGACGCCCCGGGGCCTCCGGCTGGTCAAGGAGCTGGTGGCCGTTGCCGACGTCTTCATTGAGAACCGCAAGGCCGGCGCCATGAAGCACCTGGGGCTGGACTACGAGAGTCTCTGCAAGGTCAAGCCCGACATCATCATGTGTTCGTCCAGCGGCTTCGGGCAGTACGGTCCCCTGTCGCACCTGCCGGGCGGCGACCTCATCATCCAGGCCTACTCCGGGTCGCTATGGATCACCGGCCCCCGGGAGGCCCCCATGCCGCCCTGGGCGCCCTGGATAGACTTCGCCACCGGCACCCATGCCTTCGGCGCCGTGGCGGCGGCCCTCTACCGGCGCGCCCTGACCGGCGAGGGGGAATGCATAGACGTCTCCATGCTGGACTGCGCGTTCAACTACCACGACTTCCCCGTCGAGGAGTACGTGCTGAGCGGGGGCAAGGTGGAGCGCACACGCCAGGGCCAGAACCACCCCAAGCTGGTGCCCCTGGGGGTGTGGAAGGTGCAGGACGGCGCCGTCGTCGTCTCGGCGGCCCGGGAGAACTCCTGGCGCAACCTCTGCGAGCTGATTGGGCGCGAGGAGTGGTCCGGCTGGACCGAGATGGACACCCGCACCGAGCATATCGTCGAGATCAACCAGGCCATCGCCGATTTCCTGGCGCCCCTGACCCAGGCCGAGGCCACCACGTTGCTGGAGCAGGCGGGGGTGCTGGGCCCGCCCATCCTCACCATCGCCGACATCTGCAACCACCCCCATGTGAAGGAGCGCGAGCTGCTGGTGGACGTGCCCCATCCCATCACTGGCGAGCCGGTGAAGGTGCAGAGCACCCCCGTCAAGTTCCGCAACAGCTTCGCCCGCGCCCGCGGCGCCGCGCCTCTCCTGGGCCAGCACACCGACGAGCTGCTCTCGGAGCTGCTGGGCTATAGCGCGGCCGCCCTGGAGTCGCTGTGGGGGGAGGGCGTCCTCTACGCGGAGCCGGCAGCGCGCCGGCCCGGCCGCGCAGTCAAAGAGGTGGCGGCGGTGCGCCGGCCCGCCACCGGTGCCAACTGGAGCAAGGAAGCCAAAACCCTGAAGCAGCTCGCCGGCGCCAAGAAGCCTGGCGCTTGACAATCCGGCGAGGCGCGGTAGCATCGGTGGATATACAGTAGGGCTTCGCCAGCGCGGGTGGCAATAGTCTCGTGCTCCGCAGCTAGAGGGCCATGACAGCGTATATCGTCCGCCGCTTGTTCCAGATGTTGCCGGTGTTGCTGGTGGTCACGCTGCTGGTCTACATCCTGCTGGGCGTGGTGCCCGGCGACCCCCTGGTGGGGATCGTGGGCTCCGAGGCCGTGAGCGCGGAGGACCGCGCGGCCCTCATGAGCAAGTACGGCTTCGACAAGCCCCTGCCGGTGCAGTACGGCCTCTGGCTAGGGCGGGTCCTCCGGGGCGACCTGGGCAAGAGCACCATACGCTCGGGGGAGCCAGTAGGGCAGAACCTGCTGCGACGCGCGCCCATCACGCTCCAGCTCGGCGCCCTGGCCTTCTTGTTCGCCCTGGCTATCGCTCTGCCTGCCGGGGTCATCTCGGCGACCAGGCGCAACAGCATCTGGGACACCGCGGCCACGGTCGTCTCCATGGCGGGGGTCGCCCTGCCCAACTTCTGGCTGGGGATCATGCTGATACTGCTCTTTGGGTTCATCTGGCAAGTGTTGCCCCCGGGCGGCTATGTGAGTCCCGTGGAGCACCCCGTCGTGGGCATCAAGAGCCTGCTCCTGCCCGCCCTCACCCTGGCCGGTCCGCTGGCGGCGACCTCGATGCGGCAGGTCCGCTCCGCGCTGCTGGAGGTGATGGCCCAGGACTACATCCGCACCGCCCGGGCCAAGGGCCTGGCGGAGCGCAGCGTGGTCTGGGTCCACGCCCTCAAGAACGCCATGCTCCCCGTGGTGACGGTCATGGGGCTGTACCTGGGCCACCTGATTGGCGGCGCCGTCATCGTGGAGCAGGTCTTCGCCATCCCTGGCGTGGGCCGCATGGCCATTCTGGCGGTGCTCAACGGAGACGTCGCCTCCATCCAGGCGGTTGTCCTGCTGGTGGCCGTCAGCGTCTTGATGATGAACCTGCTCACGGACGTCCTCTACGCCTATCTAGACCCACGCATCAGGTATGCCTGAGATGGTGCAAAAAGCGGATGCCGCCCTCCGGAGCGAGGCCGCCGAGTTCTCCCGGCGCCGCCAGCCGCTGACGCCGCTGCGCTTGCTCAGCCAGGTCTTCAAGGTACGGCTGGCGGGCGCAGGGCTGGTGGTGGTCTGCGTCTTCGCGGCCGTGGCGCTGCTGGCCAACGTCATAGACCGCTACGACCCCGTGAAGCCGGACTACTCGGCGCCCCTGGCGAGGCCCTCGGGGCGCCATTTCTTCGGCACTGACCAGCTCGGCCGCGACATCTTCTCCCGCGTCGTCCACGGCGCGCGCGTCTCCCTGGGCGTAGCCACCGGCGCCACCCTGCTCGGAGTGGCTATAGGCGTGCCCCTGGGCCTGCTCTCGGGCTTCCGGCGGGGCTGGCACGACGACGTCATCATGCGGGTCATGGACGGCCTCTCAGCCACCCCCGGCATCCTGCTGGCGCTGGCCCTGGTGGCCGCCCTGGGCCCGGGGGCGGTGAACGTCATGGTGGCCCTGGGCATCGTGAGCGTGCCGCTGCTGTCGCGCCTGGTGCGGGCCGGGACCCTGGCCGTGCGCGAGACCGACTACATGCTGGCCGCCACGGCCGTGGGCGTCAAGACCCCGCGGCTCATGGCCGTCCACATCATGCCCAACGTGGTGGCCCCGGTGCTGGTGCAGGGCTCCCTGGTGATGGCCTTCGCCATCCTGGCCGAGGCCTCGCTGAGCTTCCTGGGCGTCGGCATCAGGCCGCCCCAGCCCACCTGGGGCATCATCCTGGCCGACGGCTTTCAGTTCATAGACTCGCACTTCTGGCTATCGCTCTTTCCGGGCATGGCCATATTCTTCCTGGTGCTGGGTTTCAACTTCGTCGGCGACGGCCTCAGGGACGTGCTGGACCCGCGCCTGGGGCGCGCCCTGGGCCTGAAGTAAGGGGCCGAGACGGTTTTGGTCAAGGAGAAGGAGGGAGCTATGAGTCGAAGGAACTGGGTACTGATAGCGGGGCTGGCTGGCGTCGCCCTGATCGCGGTAGCCTGCGGCGGCGCCGCAGCGCCTACCGCTACCAAGGCGCCAGCCGCGACGGCGACCACTGCGCCAGCAGCCACCAGGCCGCCCGCCGCCACGCCTACACAAGCGCCTAGAGCCAAGGCCGGCGGCACGGTCACGGCGGTCCACGGCACCGCCGCCCAGCCAGACCAGCTCTACCCCCACATCTATTACCCGACCAACAATGATGTCTTTCTTGAGAACGTCCACAGCTACCTGGTGTACCAGGGCGTCGATGGCACCTACGATCCGAGCCTCTCCTTGGCCGAATGGAAGTTCCTCGACGACCTGACCATCCAGTTCAGGCTCAAGCCGGGGGCGCTCTTCAGCGACGGGGAGAAGGCGGATGCCAACGCGGTGAAGGTCAACTTCGACCGCATCGCCGTCGTCAAGCCCTCTCCCCGCAAGTACGTGATCGACTCCTTCACCAGCTATGCAGTGATGGATGCCATGACCGTGCAGGTGAAGCTCAAGGCGGTGCAGGCCGGCATCCTGGGCGAGCTCGCCCATCCCGGCATGGCGATAATGAGCCCTGCGTCTCTGACCAAGTTCACCAACGACGAGCTCAACCAGGGGAAGGGCGCGGGGGCGGGGGCCTTCGTGCTGACGTTGCAACTGCCGGACGACCGGGTGGAGCTGGAGCGCAACCGCAACTACTGGCGCAAAGACGCCCAGGGTGCGCAGCTTCCCTACGTGGACAAGGTCGTGTTCCGGGTGGTGCCCGAGGCCACCGTCCGGCTGGGCATGTTGAAGGCTGGCCAGGCGGATGTCCTGCGCGACCCCTTGCCCAAGGATGTGGAGACAATCCAGAACGAGGCCGGGCTCAGAACGGTACGGGGCCCCGGCGGCATCATCGGCGCCTACTGGAACCTCTCCCGCCCGCCCTTCACCGACCTGAAGTTCCGCCAGGCCCTGGCCTGGGCGATCGACCGTGAGGCCATCTGCAAGATCGCCTACCTGGGCAACTGCATCCCCGGCGTCAGCGCGGTGCTGCCCAACACCGGCTGGGCCTTCGACGCCAAGCTGGACGTGCCCAAGTACGATCCGACCAAAGCCAAGGCCTTCCTGGCCCAGTCGGCCATTACCAGCAAGGCCTTCAGCATGAACTGCGACCCCGCTCCCACCGCGACCAAGGTCTGCGAGATGCTCCAGTCGTTCTACGACAACGTGGGCATCAAGATGACTATCAAACCGGAGCGCACCGCCTCCAACTCCGAGCTGATGTGGGCGACGAAGAAGATAGACTCCTTCTTCGCCGGCTACTCGGCCACGCCCGACCCCTATAGCAAGATGTACACCGCCCACCACCTGGGTGGCTACTACACCCCCGAGGGCGACAAGCTGGAGGAGTTCGACACGCCGGAGAAGCTGTACGCTCGTGTCAACAAGTACATAGACGACTCCAACCTGACCTACGACCTGAAGGAGCGCGCCCGGCTCATGAACGAGGCGGCCAAGATCATCGCCAACGAAAACCAGTTCCTGGTGATCGGCTACAGCGTCTTCAATGTGGGCGTGCGCGACCGGGTCAAGGACCTGCGGCTCGGACCCCTTGGCAAGGAGCGCTACGGCGACATGTGGCTCGACACCAGGTAAGGTCTCGCGCCGCCCGTCGCCCGACTAGGTATGGAGGGCGCTACGGCCTCAGGCCGCGGCGCCCTCCTGGAGTAGCGGCGTGTTGGATAAGGAGGAGCGTATGACGATGCCCCTGGAAGGTATCACCGTCCTTGACCTCTGCGGCTTCCCCGGCGTCTGGACGGCCATGGCGCTAGCGGACTTCGGCGCCGAGGTGATCCGGGTGCGCGAGGTGGCGGTCGAGGGCCGCCGCGCCGAGCAGGCCGCCCGGGCCGGCACGTCCCGCCGCTCGCCCGGCGTGCGCCAGGACTACATGAACCGCAACAAGAAGAGCATCTGCCTCAACCTGAAGCACCCGGCGGCCCGCCAGGCTTTTTACCGGCTGGCCGAGCGGGCCGACGTGCTGCTGGAGGGCTCGCGCCCCGGCGTCGCCAAGCGCCTGGGCATAGACTACGAGACGCTGCGCGCCCTCAACCCCCGCCTGATTTACTGCGCCATCACCGGCTACGGCCAGGACGGTCCCTACGCCCACCTGGTGGGCCACGACATCAACTATGCCTCCATCGCTGGCGCCATGGGCCTCATGGGTCCCCGCAACGGCCCGCCGGTGCAGCCCTCCCAGCAGCTGGCCGACCTGGGCGGCGGGGGCCAGGGCGCCCTCATCGGCATACTGCTGGCGCTCCAGGCGCGCCAGCGCACCGGCGCGGGCCAGTTCGTGGACATCTCCATGACCGACGGGGTGGTCTCGTGGCTGGTCACCCACGCCGCGCCCTATTTTGCCGACGGCACCATGGAGGCGCGGGGCGATACCCTCCAGACCGGGCGCTGGCCCAACTACTACGTCTACGAGACCAAGGAC
>JACQGV010000102.1 GCA_016199375.1 Chloroflexota bacterium
CGGGAGCTGGCGCGGGTGCGTTCGGAGATCGAGCGGCTGCAGGGACAGCTGAACTTCCTGAAGCGCCGGGTGGAGCTGGCCACCATCACCGTGGCGCTGGTCCCGCCGCAGCAGGAGGCCGTCGTGCCGCCGTCCGCGTCCCTGGCTGTCGGGGTGCCGGATGTGGCCGGCAGCGTGGAGGCAATCAAGGCCCTGGTGGCCGGCCTGGGCGGTGTGGTGGACCGGGCGTCCCTTTCCGTGAAAGATGGGAAGGAGACGGCTAGGCTCTCGCTGCGGGTCTTCGGGGCCCAGTTCGACCAGGCCCTCCGCTCGCTCGAGGGCCAGGGCAAGGTCTCCAGCAAGGAGGTCCAGGAGGGCAAGGCGCCCAAGGATGGCGAGGCGGCGCGCCCCAAGGAGCCCGACGCTCGCATCGAGGTCTCCCTGGCAGAGAAGAAGCCCAGGTGGCCCGCGGTAGTTGCACTCATCGCAGTGGTTGTGGTCGTGGGTGGGTTCGCTTTCGGGGGCTATGTAACGGGTCGCTACTGGGCCCGCCGCTCGGGCACCGCGTCCTGATCTTGGCGGGCGGTGGGACTGGCGTCCGCCCCGCGCCGGGCCCGCTTGCCGCCGGTGCCGCTTCCTGGTAGCCTGGACGCTGCCTGGCGAGATGCTGAAAAAGGGAGTGCAGAGAGCCCATGGTAGCGGTCCCAGCGTTCTTGCTGCGACGGTTGTACGTGAAGGGGAGCCTGCGGAATACGGCGGACGGCTTTGAGCTTCAGCTCAAGAACTCCCTGGGCTCCGGCTATGCCAAGGGAATTATGCCCCTGGCCGTGGACGGCCAGGAAGTGCCCCTCGCGGCGACGTTCTTCCGGGTGGACGGGGTGGCGACCCCCTTCACCGCGGTCACGGAACAAAGCCCCTTCACCCTCGCCCTCAACAAAGCCACCACCATCGCCATCAACGGCCAGCCCTTGACACCGGGGGCCCACAAGCTGGTCATCGGCTTCGTGGTGGTGGGCCTGGGCAAGCTCAGCTTCGACGTGACCGATGCCGTAGCCTGAGGGCGCTACCGCCTATAAGGGGCTGGTGCTCTCTAGCTGGCCGCCCTGGTCGCCGGTGTCCACCTCCTCAACGACCGGCCCGCCGCCCTGGTCGGCTAGGGCGGGCTTGCCGGCGCTTTGGAGGATGGCGTCCAGGAAGAGGTTCTCCGGCAGGGCGCCGTCGAACACCACGGCGTCATTGATCACCGTGCGCGGCACCGCCATCACCTGGTACGCCTGCGCCAGGTCGGGGAACTCGGCCGCCTCGATGACCTCGGCGGTCACCCGCGGGCTCTCCATCGCCATCTGAACGGCCAGACTGGCCGCGCGGGGGCAGTAGGGTCAGGTGGGGGTGACGAAGACCTTGAGGTTGATATCCTGGTCGAGCTGGGCCAGGGCCTTGAGGGTAGGCTCGCGGAGGGGCGTATGTCCCTGTGAGGCATCTACGATGGCCTGGACGATGGTGGTGAACTCGTAGCCCGCGGGGATGCCGTAGTAGCGCGCCCGCCCGGCGCTGTCCAGGAGCGTGCAGGGTATCCGCGCCACCTGGTACTCGGCCAGCTTCGGCCGGTCGGCCACGAGGTCGTAGACCTCCACCTTGATCTTGTCGGGGGCGGTGGCCGCCATCTCCTCCAGGATCTCCCGCGTCTGCCGGAGGACCTGGGAGCCCTGGGCAGACTGGGCGGCACCGGCGGCCCCGGGTAGGACCAGCTGGGATATCCTCTGCGTGAAGTGCCGCAGGGTTACAGGGCCCACCAGCTCCTTGTCGAAGCGGGACTTCAGGTCGGCCTTGTTCTTGTCCGTCAGGACCGGCATCGCACCCTCAGAGCTAACACAAACTGTGGCAATTATAGCCGTTGCAGGGGGCTCCCTGCCACCCGGCGCGCGGGGGGCCACCGACAGGCGTGGCCCCTGGCCGCTCGGCTAGGCGCGGGGGAGCCCCAGCCCGCGCTGGGCGATGATGTTGCGCTGTATCTCCGAGGTGCCCGCCGCGATCGTCATGGACACATAGGCCAGGTGCGACTGGACGATGTGTCCTCCCAGGCGGGCTGCCTTGGAGCCGGGCCGGAGCTGGCCGTGGAGGCCCAGTAGCTGCATGCCGATGGCGGCTGCCTTCTGGAGCAGCTCAGTGCTGGTCGCCTTCACCATGGACGCCTCGGCGTTGGGTTGCGTCCCCTTGCTCTGGAGCCAGTTGAGCCGGTAGGCCAGCATCCGGCCGGTCTCGATGCTGAGGGCCAGGTCGGCCAGCCGGGCGCGGACCGTGGGCTCCTGGGAGAGGGCGCGCCCGTTGACCTTGGTGGTGCGGGCGTAGTCCACCAGCTCCTCCAGGGTGCGCCGGGCGCTGGCGACATAGCCGATGCCGGTGGAGCGCTCGTAATCCAGGGCCACGGCGGTCTGGTACCAGCCCCGGTTGAGCTCCCCCACCAGGTAGCGCTTGGGGATGCGGACGTTCTCGAAGAAGACCTCGTTGAAGTGGTGGACGTCGGCCATGTTGACCAGGGGACGGATGCGGATGCCGGGCGCGTCCATGGGCACCAGGAAGTTGCTGATGCCCTTGTGTTTGGGGGCGGTGAAGTCGGTGCGGGCCGCCAGCCAGCCCCATCCCGAGCGATGGGCGCCCGAGGTCCAGATCTTCTGGCCGTTGACCACGTAGTCATCGCCGTCGGCCACCGCGGCGGTGGTCATGGAGGCCAGGTCGGAGCCTGCGTTGGGCTCGCTGTACAGGGTGCAGAAGACGGTCTCGCCGCGGACGATGCCAGGCAGCAGCTCCCGCCGCTGCACCTCGGTCCCATAGAGCACCAGGGCGGGGCCGACCCAGTCCCAGCTCCCTCCACCGCGGTTGGCGATGGGGACCCTGTGGTAGGCGATCTCCTCCTCAAAGACCAGCTTTTGAGTGAGGGTGTAGCCCTTCCCCCACTCCCCCGGCCAGCCCATGGTGAGCCAGCCGCGCTCTCCCAGCTTCTTGGTGGTCTCGACCGCTAGTCGCCAGCTGGCGTCGGTCTCGTCCTCCAGGTCCAGCAGGTACTCCCCGCCCCCGTGCAGCTCGCGGGCGACGAAGGAGCGCACCTCCTGTCGGAAGGCGACCTCTTGCGGCGTGAAACCGAAGTCCATGACGCCTCCTCCGTTCCCGGGCTTCACGGGTCGTTATCAGGGATTCTGGGCGCCCAGCCGCGCCTTCAGGTGCTCGATGTTGGCGATGGGTGTGGGGTCCGTCTCATAGAGGAGGGCCAGGTAATAGCTGACGTAGTCGCCGTACAGGCTCGCCGTCAGCTGCTGGGCCAGGTCCCCCTGTCCACGGCCAGAGACGGTCTTGTGCTCGACCCCCGTCCGGTCCAGCAGCTCGGCGATGACGGCGAGGCTTTTTCTGGTCTGCTCGGCCAGCAGAGGCGAGTACAGCAGGATCACGTAGAGCCCCTCGTCGCTGCCGGGAGGGAAGTTGAAGCCGGCCACTGCGTTGTGGCGCGCCTCCGGCAGCTCCTCGAAGAAGGCCCAGGCCTTGCTGTTCTCGTTGAACTGGTTCTTCCAGCGCCGTGCCACTGGCGCCAGGAAGCCCCCGCCGTAGATGACCGGCACTTTGCCCTGGAGCTCCTGGGCCAGCTCCTTGGCGGGGTTGTCCGCCAGGGCCGCGTTCTCGTCCAGGTCGTTGACCTGGGCCAGGAGCTGGTCTATGGACTCGGTCATCGCCGCTGTCTGGTCTCCCACCAGGCCCGCAGTCTGGAGCAGCCCCAGCAGGGCGCAGAGGGAGTAGCCCACGGTCGCCCGGGGCTGGGACTTCACGTCTATGGGCAGGACGGGCACGCCGTGGGAGGCCGCCTCCTCGCGCAGCTCACCGCCGCCCGTGAGAACCAGGGTAGGCAGCCCCCGCTCCCGGGCGGCGGCGAAGCTGGAAAGGGCCTCCCCAGTGTTGCCCGAGTAGCTGGAGACGATCACCAGGGTGTCACTGCTCACAGCGGGCGGCAGCCCATAGTCCCGCCAGACCGCGATGGGCCGCTCTATCTGGGAAAGGAGGAGTGCCCTTAGCATCTCACCCGCTATGGCCGATCCTCCCATCCCCGCCACCAGCACCCGCTCAACCCGGCGCATGCCCTCGGGGAGCACCGTCTCGCGGCCGACTCGCCAGCCCTCCCGGCACAGATGGGGAAACCGGCGCAGCAGCCGCCTCATCCCCGAGGGGTCTAATCGTTCGTAGACCTCCGGGCGGTCCAAGTCCATCTCACACCCCTGCCAGCTCGCGGCCAGCCTTAAGGAGGGCCTCCACCCGTTTGGGGGAGGTAGCCTCGGCATACAGGCGCAGCAGCGGCTCCGTGCCTGAGAAGCGGATGAGGAGCCAGGAGCCATCGGCGAATCTGAAGCGCGTCCCATCCAGGGAGTCGCGCTCGCTCACAGCCTCCCCCGCCAGGCGCCGCGGCTCCGCGGCCGCCAGCCGGGCGGCGATGCGCTCGCGCTCTGCCGCCGGAAAGGTCACATCCACCCGCCGGTAGTGGTGAGGGCCCGCCTTTTCATACAGGTACTTTACTAGCTGGGCGGGGGTCTTGCCCAGCGCCACCATCAGGTCCAGGAAGGCCAGCGCCGAGAGCACGCCGTCGCGTTCGGGTATGTGTCCTCGGAAGACGAAGCCGCCGCTCTCCTCGCCCCCGAAGAGGGCCTGCTCCCGGCGGAAGACCGACCCCAGGTGCTTCATGCCCACTGCGGTCTCGAACACGGGGACATGGTACAGCCGGCCCAGCTTTTCAGCCATTGCCGTGGAGGTCAGGGCCTTCACCAGGGGCCCCCGCTCTCCGCGCACCTCCAGCATATAGAGGGCGAGGAGCCCGTAGACCTGGAGCTGCGTAACGAAGCGGCCCCGCTCGTCCAGGACACCCAGCCGGTCGCCGTCCCCATCGGTGGCCAGCCCCACGTGGAAGCGCCCCCGCTGGATGGCGCGCCGCAGCGCCCCCAGGTGGGGCTCGATAGGCTCCGGGCGCCCGCCTACCCCGCGGAAGAGGGGATCGCGCCGCCCGTGGAGCTCGCGCACCGCAGTGCGGCCTCCCTTCAGCAGCCCTGCCAGGTAGCCGGCCGCCGCTCCGTGCATCGAGTCCACCGCCACCCGCAGCCCCGCCCCACGCAGCCGCTCCAGGTCGATGAGGCTGGCAAGCTGCCGGAAATACTGGGGCCGGGGGTCCAGAAAGGATAGCTTGCCCTCGCGGCGGGCCACGTCCAGGGGCAGGCGGTCAAGAGCGCGCGGCACAGCGGCGTTGGCTGCCGCCTCCAGCTCGCGGGTGATGGCCTCGGTGGCGCTGCCGCCGTAGTCGGGCTTGTACTTGAACCCGTTCCAGTCCCAGGGGTTGTGGCTGGAGGTAATGACGATGCCGCCCGCGGCGTTCTGGGTCACCACGGCGAAGGCTAGGGCCGGGGTTGAGGCCGCGCGGTCGCCCAGGGTGACCGGCAGCCCGGCGCCGGCTACGACCTCGGCCGCCGCCGAGGCAAAGGCCTCGGAGCCAAAGCGGGTGTCATAGCCGATCACTACGCCGCGCTGCGGGCGCGGCCCGGCTTGGACCAGGCAGGCCACCCCGGCAGCGCAGGCCCGCACGTTGGCGAAGGTGAAACCCTCGGCGATGAGGGCTCGCCAGCCGTCGGTGCCGAACTTGATGGTCGGCTCCGGCATCTCTCACCTGATAGATC
>JACQGV010000118.1 GCA_016199375.1 Chloroflexota bacterium
CGGCAGAGCTCGGTCTTGCCGACCCCGGTGGGCCCGATCATCAGGATGTTCTTGGGCAGGACC
This sequence comes from Chloroflexota bacterium, assembly GCA_016199375.1. Classification (GTDB taxonomy): domain Bacteria; phylum Chloroflexota; class Dehalococcoidia; order SHYM01; family SHYM01; genus JACQGV01. The sequence goes on from JACQGV010000118.1 coordinate 64, forward strand.
TCGCGTTTGAGCTCGGGGGGGAGCTGGAGGCGGCGGGAGCGGTTGCGCAGGGCCACAGCAATGGCCCGCTTGGCGCCCCCTTGGCCCACCACATACCTGTCCAGCTCAGCAACGATGGCCCGGGGGGTGAGATCAGGCACGGCCAACCTCCTCAGGGGGTAGGCTTGCTGCGAACAGTATCACAATCCGGTCCAAAATACAACGCCCTGCGGTTGTCGCCGGGGCCCGCGCCATCTATAATCGGGCAGCGGGCCGGCGAGGCTGGCACCGGGGAGTTGGTTAGCGCATGGACCCTGCCGCTCTCAAGCGCCAGGCTGAAGAGGCGCTCAGCGGGACCCAGGACCCCGAGGCTGTGGCGGCCAAGCTGGGTGACATCCTGAAGCAGCTCGCCCGCGGGCTGGACCCCTTCCCGCGGTTCATGGGCTCCTGGGAGGTCTTTGGGGTGGAGGCGGAGGTTGACCCCGCGCCCCGCAACGACCTGGGCTGCGTTATCGTTACCCAGGAGGGCGAGCTGGCGGAGTTCACCTTCAGCTTCTCGCCGCCGAGCCCCTGGGGCGACCTGGACCGCCAGGACCGGGCCAAGGGCGGCCTGGGGCTGACGGGCAAGGACTACATACCCTATGCCTACGCTGGCATCTGTGCCCTGGTCGAGCTCTACGAGCTTAAGCGCCGCGGGGTGGACATCAGCATCTACGATCCCCGGATAAGGCGCAAGAAGTAGGGGCGCTCCTGCCCTGGCATCGTCAGCAGCGGCGCTGGCGGGGCGGCCCGCCGTTCAGAGCCTTCACTAACGTTAGTCTTGTGAAGCCTGCTCCGGGGCGGGCTCCTCACCCTCGGCGTCTCCGGTTGCGGCTTTCACCTCGCGGTAGCGGGCGGTCTTGTCGCGGGGCTTGCTGGTGTCGAACAGGCTCTCACCGGGGGCCACCACCTCGCCCAGGGTGCTGTGGATGTTCTCCTTGTCCTGCTGGTAGCGGCGAAGAAACTCCTCGCTGACGAAGAACATTCATATGCAGAAGCCGTCCCGGGCGATGTCCTCGTGGTGGCGGTCGCACGGGCAGATCTTCCTGCGATCCTCCACGGGATCGCCGCTGACGGTCATTCAGGGGCAGTAGCGCTGGCCGTGCTTGCGCTCGTTCTCGCCCAGGCCCTGCTGGACTACCTCCACCACCTCGGGGTCAGGATAGAACTTGTAGGGCCCCTTGGCCACGTAGCGCTCCGACATCGCCCTGGCGCGCCGGAAAGCCTCTTCCGGGGTCAGTTCTTTGGGCATGGCCTGGCCTCTTCTCCGAGCGTCATTTCATTGTAGCAGGCGGCCCTCACCCTAACCCTCTCCCACGGGGAGAGGGAGGGACGCAAGACAGAGGGCTGGCTTTGAAGCCAGCCCTCTGCGTTACCTGCCTTGCGGGGCTACTTCACAGTGAAAGACGAGAACATGCCCAGGGCAACGTGGGGCGCGCCGCGGTTGGCTCCCGACGGTACGAAGCAGACGACGGCGTAGTCACCGGGCTTCAGGTCCAGGGTGGCCCAAGCGGTGGCACCGGGCATGATGGCCTGGAGCCCGCCGGCATCCTCATAAGGTGGCGGGCCCGCCGGAGGAGCGGCGCCGGCCGGTGGGGGTGGGGCAGTGAGCATCTGCTTGAGCTGCGCCGCCGGCACGCCCTTGAGGCGCAGGACGCCCATCTCGTGGGGCTCCTTGCCTATGTTGGTCACTTTCAGGGTCGCCTTTCCGCTGGAGAGGCTAGGGAGCCCCACGAAGGCGAAGTCCCCCAGGGAGACGGTGCCCTTGGCGCTGGGCTCGGCGGGCGGCTTGGCCGGGCCCGCGGACACTGTGAGGGGCTTGATCATCCCCTTAGCAAGATGCGGAACGCCGTCGGGGCTGGGTATGAAACAGAGGAGCAGGTACTGGCCGGCGGCCAAGTTCGCCACCGCCTCGCTGGTGCCTCCGGGTCCGATGGGCGCCGGCCCGCCGGTGAAGGTGACCAGGGCGAAGACCCTGCCGAGGGCGGCTGGCCCCTCGGTCGCGGCGGCCTGCAAGGCGCCCTGGAGAGTTGACTGGAATTGCTGGACTGTCACCCCGTCGTTGAGCCGCACAAACTGGGCGTGATGGCTCTCTTTGCCGGTGTTCTTGAGCTGGAGCCGAGTTAGGCCGCCGGAGATGGTGTCAGGCAAGGCGAAGGAGAAATCGGCGGCAGCAACGGAAACCACAGGGATGGCGGCCGCCCCTCCTCCGCAGGCTGCCAGGACCACACCGGATGCCAGCAATGCTCCCAATAGAGCAGGGGCCTTCATACGTCGCCTCCTCTGAATGCCTGCCGACCCGCCCGCGTGATGGGCGAGATTATACGTGGTGCTTTGCAAAAGTCAATGTTTGAGCTGATAGATTTCCAGGCTGTTGAAAAAGTCTAGCGAACCATCCCCCTGGCCCCCTTCCCTTCGACAGGCTCAGGGCAGGCTCTTTCCGGGAAGGGGGTGTTGAATCTGTCCCGACCTGTCGGGACAGACCCCCGTCCCTTCGGCTACGCCCAGGGTAAACTCCGGGGCAAGGCCCCTCTGGACTCCCCTATTTTTCATCATCCTGATATTTCGTCCCGCCTCACGGCCCGGGGTCGGCGCCGCGGGAGGCGGGCTCGGTGGCGGGCGGGTAGAGCTGGCGGACCCGGACGCGATTGCGCCGGGTGTGCTGGGAGAGGCCCTGCGCGAAGGCGGCGAGGCGGTCCTGCCCCCAGGTAAAGTAGTGGAGCCAGACATCGGCGCCGCCGGTGTTCTGGCGGTTGATGGCGTAGTTGGCCCACTCCAGGGCGGCGTGGGCCGCCGCCCCCGCGGCCAGCAGCTCTTCCAGGTGCGCGGGGAGGGTGGAACCCGCCTCGTCCAGGGTGTGCAAGCGGCCGTAGAAGACCCGCACCACCGCGCCCGCCGGCGGGACCTCGGGTATGAGGATGGTGAGGGTCTGGCCCCAGGAGCTGAAGCGGACGTAGCTGGCGGGGAAGCGCCCCGTGGGGTACTCCGCGGCCTCCACCTCCACCAGGTCCGTGAGGCTGGCGAGAGAGAGGTCGCGGCTGCTGCCGGAGGTGACGAGGTCGCTGGTCGCCTGGCGCGGGATGGCGAGGCCGAGCTCGCCCAGGGCGCGGGCGACGTGGCGGTCGAGGACGGCGTCGGTCCAGCGGTAGGCGGCGGGGTCCTGGTCGTGGAGGTCCTGCCGCAAGCGGGTGCGGAGCTGGCTGAGGATCATGGCGCGTCCGCCTGTCGCTCCGCCAGCGCGACCGGGGAGACCCGACTGGGGGCAGGGGCGTGGCCCCCGTCAGGAGGGACCGGGAGAAAGGCGATGGCGCCGGTCTGGATGTCCACGGTGGCCTGCCGGCCCAGCAGGCGATAGCTGGCCTCCAGCTTCAGCAGGAGCCACTGGGCGGCGTTGGCCGCCAGTCGCGCCTCCAGGGCGCTGCGCTCGGCCAGGAGCTGGGCCCGGCGCAGCCGGTAAAGGTCCTGGGGTGTCAGTTGCACGCCGAAACCCTCCTTGCCCCCCTTCCCGGGCGGGCGCCCCAATGGCCAGGGCCCCTCGGCTTGAGGAGGGCGCCCGCGGCCCATCCCTACACGAGCTCCGCATCCAGTTGGGGCAGGACGTTGGCCTTGACCGCGGCGTAGACGTCCTTGATGGCCTGCTCCAGAGCGGTGGTCTGCTGGGCGGTGAGGGCCTGTCCCTCGATCTGCCCGGAAGCCAGCAGCCGCGCCCGGCGGATGCCCTCGTTGGAGGCGTCCCGGACCTGGCCGAACAGGGAGTCCAGACTCTGATAGTTCATGGGGTGCATCCTCCTGCGGCAGCTTCGGCTTTAGGCAAGGGTCGCGGAGTAGGTCACGCCGCCGATGCGCACCGCCAGCTTGCGCACGCCGGCGATGTCCTCTACCCACATATCGCCGTTGGCGGGGGCGCTGGGCGCGGCGGTGGCGATGGGTACGTTGATGAAGCCCTGCGCGGCGACGGAGGCGGTGATGGCAGGCTTGGCCGAGAACGCCATGGCCCCGGAGAAGGTCCCGCCGCCCGAGAGGGCCTGACCGTTGAGGTTCAGGGCGGTGCCCAGGACGGCGTTCTTCAAGCTCCGGGAGTTCAGGTCCAGGTCGCCGTTCATGGCCTTCAGGTCGCCAGCGGAAGCGATGCGCCAGCGCTCCAAGAGTCCCCCGGCCGCTGTCTCCAGCGTAAAGAAGGCCAGGCGGCTGGGCACCTGGCCGGCAGCTAGAGAGCCTTCCGTGACGGCGCGGAGGTCCGCCGATTGGACC
>JACQGV010000120.1 GCA_016199375.1 Chloroflexota bacterium
CTGCAGCTCATCCTCACTCCCCGTAAGGAAGTGCCAGTTCGGCAGCTTATCCACACCCCACTTGACCGTTGCCGCAGCCATATCGTCCACCGAGTTGACCGCTGAGTTCACGTTCACTGCCAGGAACACCATGCTTGCTGCATTAGGCCCCAACCCTTCATTTACCGTCCGAAAGTTGAGTGCCGTTAATGGGCAAACATCCGTACACTTGGGATCGAGGAAGGCTAGGACAACCACCCTGCCTCGGAAGTCCGAAGGGGCCACAGCCGCTCCGTGGTGGTCCGTCAGCTTGAAATCCTCGGCTCGCCCAACGATTTGGGTGCCCTGATAGACGGCAACCTGCCCGGAAGGCACCAACTCGCTCCGGCAGCCCGTGATCACCAAGCCCCAAAGGAGGAGAATGGCAATGGGCACCCCGAAGGGCCGCATCACGACCCCCCTTGAAAGAAGCTGGCGACCTTCTGCTGGAGCTGCTCTTTGCTCACAAAGGGGCCTACGTGGACCTGTCTGATAACCCCTTGCCTGTCCAGGAAAAAGCTGGAGGGCAGGCCCAGGATGTTGTACCGTTTGGTTACGGTCTGGCCCGGGTCCAGCACGAAGTTCCAAGTGTAGCCGCCCAGCTGCACGTACTCCGCGACGTCCCCTCGCGGCTCTCCCAAGTTCACAGCCACAACCGCGAAGCCACGGCCCTGATATTCGTTGTAGACCTGCTGGATGATCGGCATCTCCACGCGGCAGGGGGCGCACCAGGTAGCCCAGAAGTTGACCAGCACCACTTGGCCTCGCAGCTCCCGCAGGGCCAGCTTCTGCCCGTCCAGCCGCTCCAGGGCGAAGTCGGGCGCAGGCTTCCCTACCTCTGGGGGCCCGCTGGCACTTTGGGCAACTTCAGAAGGAGCAGGGGCGCCTCCGCCGCTGCACGCCGCGGCGACTAGAGGAGCGATTGTAGCGGCCTTCAACCAGGGCCGCAGGGCCCTACGCCAAGGAGCACTACGAGGGCCCAGCCACAACAGGAAAGACGCCGAAAGCAATAGCCTTCCCAAAGCAAAACTCCCAACAGAAAGCAACCCTGCCTCTGGAAAGCGGGCCAGGAATTGGCCGCGGGGAGACTACAACTTGGGAGGCTGCTCGGGCACCGAGAGGGCGACTAAGGGATATAGAGAAGCGTGATGTGCTGATCGGGGGTGGCCGATGAGCCCTAGGTTGAGGAACGCCAGAGGCGGAGGGCTGGCACCAGGAACGCACGTCCCCTGGGGCGCTGCCATACAATCCGCACTATGCGCAGGGCCTGCCGGGCCAGCGCGGCCTGGATGTGGGGACTTCAGGTGGAGGTATATGGCCCCTTCTTCGCCCGCAGAATCGGCCATGCCACAGCCCCCGGTGGCTCCACATGGGAGGCCCGGTCCCAGCGCAGCAGTCACGAATATGACGAGCACCAGCAGTGTAGGCAATCGTAGCAGCATGGCGACTGGGCCTCGGGGCCCTGTTTCTTGTTCAATCATAGCCTACCACGCAGCATAGTCTACCACGCAGCCGCTGACGCTGGGCGAGCTACACGCTAGCCCTGTCGCGGGCCGGCGGGCGGGGCACCAAGGAGGGCCAGGCTCCTGGGCTTACTTCTTGTCCGGCTTGACCAGCTTGGGCGTCAGCAGGTTGCCGTCCCACCAGTTAGTGTAGGCGCCCCCGTAGGGGCCGTCGCGGTTCTCCAGGGCCGCCTTGAGGCCCTGGGTCTGGGAGATCTGGCGGAAGGTGTCGCCTGGCCCCGCCCGGGAGGCGATGGCGTCGAACTCGTCGGCGGTGCGGATCATGGCGTCCAGCCCCATGATCTCGTACCAGCGGTTGATGCACTGCTTGTGGGACTGGAGCAGGGTCGTCGGCAGGATGGCGATCCGGTTCGCCAGCCGCTCCACCGTCGCCTCCAGCTTCTCCTCCGGCACCGACCGGTTGACCATGCCGATGCGCTCCGCCTCCTTGCCGCTGATGGCGTCGCCGCAGTACATGATCTCCTTGGTCTTGCGCAGGCCGATGGTCAGGGGCCAGAACCCCAGGGTGTGGTGGATGCCCAGGGCCCGCGCCTGGGGCACGCCGAAGATGCAGTCCTCGGCGGCGATGATAATGTCGCAGGAGCCCGCCAGGTCGTTGCCGCCCGCCAGGCAGAAGCCGTGGACCTGGGCGATCACGGGTTTGCGCATGTACCACAGCAGCCGCATCCAGCGCTCCCCCGAGCGGCGCAGGGAATAGATGCTCTCCTCCAGGCTCCGCTGCCCCTGGTAGGCGCCGGGCCGTCCGGTGCCGCTCAGGTCATAGCCGGCGCTGAAGGCCCGCCCCGACCCCTTGATGACCAGCACCCGCACCTGGGTGTCGTCATCGGCCTCCTGGACCGCCCGGTCCAGCTCGTCCCGCAGCTCGCCGCTCATGGCATTGAGCTTTTCGGGGCGGTTCAGGGTGATCTTGGCTACGTGTCCCTTGGTCTCGTAGAGCAGGTTGGCGTAGGTGCCCATCTCCCTCTTCCTTCCTAACCGGCCGCTTTCTGCCGGTGGCCCGATGATAGCATCAGCGCCCGCCGCCTTCAACGCCCCCCCCGTGAGCGCCTTCCCTGATATACTTTTGAGAACCCGGCAATCTCTAGCCGTAGAGGAGCGCTATGCCCTACCGAATTCTGGTGGCCGACCCCATCGCCCAGGAGGGCATCGCCCTGCTGGAGCGGGCGGGACAGGTGGACGTAAAGCTCCGCCAGAAGGAGGCGGAGCTGGAGAAACTCGTGGGCGACTACGATGCCCTGGTAGTCCGCAGCGAGACCAAGGTGACCGCCCCCATAATCCGAGCGGGCAAGAAGCTGCAGGTGATCGGCCGCGCCGGCGTGGGCGTGGACACCATAGATGTGGACGCCGCCACGGCGCAGGGCGTCATCGTGGTGAATGCCCCCGCCGGCAACACCATCTCCACCGCCGAGCACACCCTGGCGCTCATGCTGGCCCTGGCCCGCAACCTACCCCAGGCCCACGCCTCCCTGAAGGCCGGCGAGTGGAGCCGCTCCCAGTTCACCGGGGTGGAGCTGCGCCACAAGGTGCTGGGCATCTTCGGCCTGGGGCGGGTGGGCTCCGAGGTCGCCCGGCGGGCCCTGGCCTTTCAAATGCGAGTGCTGGGCCATGACCCCTTCGTCTCCGAGGCACTGGCCCAGCAGCTGGGCGTCCAGCTAGCCAGCCTGGAGGAGCTGCTGCGCCAGGCCGACTTCATCACCGTCCACACGCCCCTCAGCGTGGACACCCGTGGCCTCCTCGGGGAGCGGGAGCTGCGGCTGGTGAAGCCCACGGTGCGGCTCCTGAACGTGGCGCGGGGCGGCATCATTGATGAGGCGGCCCTGGTCCAGGCCCTGGACGAGGGACGGGTGGCGGGCGCGGCCCTGGACGTCTTCTCCCAGGAGCCGCCTCCGGCGGGCCATCCCCTGGTGGGGCATCCCAAGGTGATCGTGACGCCCCATCTGGGGGCCTCAACAGCGGAGGCCCAGACCAGCGTCGCCACGGATGTGGCGGAGCAGGTTGTGGACGTCCTGCAGGGGCGTCCGGCCCGCTATGCCGTGAACGCCCCCTTCGTTCCGCCCGAGGCGATGGCCGCCCTGGGGCCCTTTGTCCCCCTCTGCCAGGCCTTGGGGAGCCTGGCGCGGCAGCTCGCCGAGGGCCAGCCCAGCGCCGTCGCCATCCACTACCAGGGCGAGGTGGCGGCCCACCCCACAGTGGTGCTGCGGGCCGCCGTCCTGCAAGGTCTCCTGGAGGGCTCCAGCGAGCAACGGGTGACGGTCACCAACGCCTCTCTCATCGCCCAGGCCCACGGGTTGCGCCTGAGCGAGCATACCGAGCCGACGGCGGAGGCCTACAACAGCCTCATCACCGTCGAGGTGGCCGCCACCGGTGGCACCTGCACCGTGGCGGGAACCATCTTCCAGGGCAAGTCCCACCTCGTCCGGGTGGACAGCTACTGGGTGGACCTGGTGCCCACGGGCGGCTACTGGCTCTTCAGCCACCACCTGGACCGGCCGGGGATGATCGGCAACGTGGGCACGGTGTGCGGCCAGCACGACATCAACATCAGCTCCATGCAGGTGGGGCGGGAGCGCCCGCGGGGACGGGCCATGATGATCGTGGGGCTGGACGAGCCCATCGGCGAGGAGCAGCTAGCCAAGATCCGGGCCATCCCCAACGTCTACAACGCGAAGCTGGTCAAGCTCTAGCGCCCTGATTCGCAAGTCTTTCACAAAACTCGCATCCCACTCTGGCTCAGGACGCCAGTTAGGAAAGGGCCGTTATCACCAGCTTGACCGCCGCCACCAGGAGCACGACCGCCAGCAGCCGCCGCAGCAGCAGGCCGGAGAAGCGGCTGGCGCCCAGGTAGGAGCCCGCCAGCCCGCCCAGGAACGCCGCCGGTATCAGAGCGGCCAGGGGGCCCAGCTCGAAGTTGCCGCCCAGGGCGCGGCCCAGCAGCCCGCTGAGGGAGTTGGCGACGATGAAGGCGGCGGAGACCGCCGCCGTCTGCTTGGTCGTGGCCCAGCGCAGCAGGATCAGCAGCGGGCTCAGGAAGATCCCCCCTCCCACCCCGACGACGCCGGACAGGAGCCCGATCCCGCCTCCCAACGGCAGCGCCACGCCCAGCGGCGGGCGCTGGGTGGCCTCGGCGGCGCCCCTGGGCTCCAGCCGCAAGCCCAATCGCAGGGCCGCGAAGGCCAGCACCGCCGCCAGCAGCAGACCGTATAGCTCCGGCCTCACACCCAGCAGGCCGCCCAGGAACGCAGCAGGGACGGCGGCCAGGACGAAGGGCCCCAGCAGACGCCAGGAGAGATGGCCGGCCCGCCAGAAAGCCACGGTCCCCGTCCCCGCCACCAGGACGTTCAGCACCAGGGCCGTGGTGGCCATCTGCATGGGCGCGAAGGCGAACAGGGACAGCACTGCCAGGTAGCCCGAGGCCCCACCGTGCCCCACCGAGGAATAGAGGAAGGCGACCGCGCAGACCAGGGCGCTGAGCCCCAGGAGGAGCGGCATATCCAGCGTCACGGGCGGCCTTCCTGGGAGGGCCTGGGGCCGGGCGACACGCTAGCGCCTCCGGCTCGCCGTGAGGCGACGGGCGACCGCTCTGGCGCCCGGCCCGGCGGCGCCGCTCTCGAAGAGGGGCCGCGCGGGGCAGCGGTCGGCGAAGAGGCAGCGGCTGCACTCAGGCCGCTGGGCATGGCAGACCCGCCGCCCGTGGAGGATGAGACCCATGTGCAGGGTATAGACCTCCTCCGGTGGCACCTGGCTCTCCAGGATCGCGTGGGCCTGCTCCGGCGTCACCCTGGGGCCCAGGAGCCCCAGCCGGTGAGCTACCCGGAACACGTGGGTGTCCACCGGCAGGGCGGGCTTGTCCAGGGAGAAGAGGAGCACGCAGGCCGCCGTCTTGGGCCCGACGCCAGGCAGGGAGCAGAGCCAGGCCCGGGCCTCCTCCAGGGGCAGCCCCGCCAGGAAGCCGATATCCAGGTCGCCCCGTCGCTGGCGGACCTCCCGCAGCACCGCCTGGATGCGGGGCGCCTTGACGCTGGCCAGGCCGCCGACCTTGATCGCGGCGGCCACCTCCTCGACGCGGGCGACCGCCACCGCCGCCAGGGAGCCGAAACGCTCCCGGAGCTGCGCGTAGGCCCGCCCCGAGTTCAGGTCCGAGGTGTTCTGGGAGAGGATGGTCTCCACCAGCTCGTCGAGGGGCGGGTGCCGCTGGCGGGGCGGGCGCTCCCCGTACTCGTCGCGCAGGCGCGCCACGACCTCGGCGATGGGGAGGGGCGGCGCAGGTCTGATTGCAGTGCGGCGCTTGGTCACCGGTGTGCGTCCAACTGTATTCACACGACGGCCGCTGAGAAGACCAAGCCCGGCCGAGCGTGCGGAAAGCCTGTCACCGCTACTTGATTAGGTACACATAGGCATCATCAATGAAGTGACCATTAATGACATTCTTTGAAAGGCGGACTCCTGAAATCCTGCCTCCCGTGCTTATCACGACTCTCAAAAGTCTGATCAGAGCGTCGCCCGGCTCGACCACCGCGATGTCCTGCAGGGCAATGCTAGGGCCCTCTGGAATCTTCGACAGAATAGCCTGGACTTGCTGGTATGCGCCCTTGGGGCCCCTTTTCGCCACGTCAGGAGACGCGAGCACTAAACGCCAACGGTTACTGTCTGGCACATACAGCCAAAGAGAAGCTACAATCGGCCATTGAGCCTTGTCCAAGCAGCGAGTAACTTCAGCACCCGCCGTGATCATATCCTGGGTGAGGCCCTCTTTTACCACAACTTCTTCAGCCATCGCAGCACCCCATATCGTCTTGCAGTGACAGCGGCGAAGAAATCCCTTGCCTTCTCTTCGGTCACCAGTGTAGTATAGCGGGCCTCCTCCGACCAGTCCTTGACGGTCGCCCAATTCACCGCGAACGCTGGATTGTCTTGTACCTCTTGCTTATGTTGCACCTTCAAACCAGAGACATCCAATAGCTCCTCTAGATCGTGGGTATAGCTGCGATTAACCAGCTTCCGGTCTGGGAATTCATACCTTTTTATTTGCTTCGCCACACACGCCTTGAGGGCGCACTCTACAGCATAGCCC
>JACQGV010000121.1 GCA_016199375.1 Chloroflexota bacterium
GTCCTCGCCTTGAGCCTGGCGGCCGCAGGCTGGCGGCAGACCGCCGTGGGCGCCGCCGCCCTCGTATTCGTGGGCGGGGTGCTCCTAGCCTCGCGCATGCGCACCCGGCCGGAGGACTATGGCTTGCTTCCGGATGGGGAAACGCGCCCTGACGGCCCCCAGGATTCGACGGCAGTGCCGCGGCGCCCGGCGGCAGCCATGGCCCGCGACTTCACCGCGGCCGAGGCCTTGCGGACCCGGGCTTTTTGGCTGCTGAGCATAGCCCACTCCTTCTCTATAGTGGCCCTCACCGCGGCGACGGTCCACCAGATCCCCTACATGGTCAGCGGTCTGGGCATGTCAACCCAGGCCGCTGCTGCTGTCGTAGCCCTGTTCACAGGTGTCCAGCTGGTGGCCCAACTAGGTTGTGGGTTGGTGGGCGACCGGATCAACAAGCGCTATGCTATTGCGGCGCTCACCCTGGGGCAGGGGGTAGCGCTCGCGGTGCTGGGCCTGCTTCACAGCCTCGCCGGGCCGCTGCTGTTTGCAGTCCTGCTGGGCGCTTGCTGGGGGGCGCGCATGCCCCTCATACTGGCCATCCGCGGAGACTACTTTGGCCGCAAGTCATATGCAACCATAGCCGGCTGGTTGAATGCGACGCTGGCGGCGGGCTCTATGGTGGGCCCAGTGCTCGCGGGCGTTCTCGCCGATAGGCTGGGCACGTACAACCCCGTCTTCCTCATTCTGTCAGTCCTGCCCGCCGTAGGCGCCGGCCTGTTCTTCCTCGCCAAGGCTCCTGTCCCCGGAACAGCTTCGGTCCAGACCTCGGCGCTGCCCTGACCGGCCGACTCCACCCGCCGCGCGGGCGCTGGTCGCGAACGTAGAGCAGGCGTGCTGGGCTACCCATAACCAGAGTGATGGTGGTACTATGGGCGCAGCACGCAGGGATCGAGAGTCGGTGGGAGGCAGCGATGAGGTTCGCGTTCACGGAGCAAGAGGAGCGATTCCGGGTTGAGGTCCGCCAGTGGCTGGACGGGAATCTCCCCCAGGACTGGGAGGAGGTCGGCGAGGAGGGCGACGAGGGGGCCGAGCTACGCCAGCGCGAGATGGCCAAACGCCTCGGCGAGCGGGGCTGGCTGGCCATCGGCTGGCCCAAGGAGTACGGCGGCGCGGCGCGTCCCTTGATGGAGCAGGTCATCTTCAAGGAGGAGATGTCCTACCGCCGCGCTCCTGGCCTCAACGTCCAGGGCCCCGAGATGATCGGCAACACCATCCTGGTGTTTGGCAGCGAGGAGCAGAAGAAAAGGTTCCTCCCGCCCATGTCCCGCGGCGAGGTGGCGTGGTGCCAGGGCTACAGCGAGCCGGGCGCCGGCTCCGACTTGGCCTCGCTGAAGACCCGGGCCGTGGAGGACGGGGACGACCTGGTGGTCAACGGCCAGAAGATATGGACCTCTCAGGCCCACGTCGCCGACTGGGTTTTCGTCGGGGTGCGGACGGACCCTGACGCCCCCAAGCACAAAGGCATCAGCCTGCTGGTCATGCCGGTCAAGAGCCCAGGCCTCACGGTGCGCCCGATCATCAACATGGCCAATCGCAAGGGCCTCAACGAGACCTTCTACGACAACGTCCGCGTGCCCAAGGCCAACGTCATCGGCGAGATCAACCGCGGCTGGTATGTGATGGCCGGTCTGCTCGACTTCGAGCGGTCAGGCATCAGCGGCTTCGGCGGCGCCCAGCGCAACGTGGAGGAGCTCTGCGACTACGCCCGCAAGGCGGTTGTCGGCGGCGGACCGTTGATTGAGAACGTCATCGTGCGTCACAAGCTCGCCCAGCTGATGATAGATGTTGGGGTCGGCCGTATGCTGTCGTACCGGGTCGCCTGGATGCAGAGCCGGGGCCAGCTCCCCAACCGGGAGGCCTCCCAGGCCAAGCTCTTCAGCTCCGAGCTGAGCCAGCGCATCGCCCGGCAAGGCTGCGAGATCATGGGGATGTTCGGCATTGTGGGGCCGGGCTCCAGGTGGGCGGCGCTCAAAGGTCGCTACGAGCAGGCCTACATGTCCAGCGTTCCGGCCACCATTGCGGGCGGGACCTCGGAGATCCAGCGCAACATCATCGCCACCCGCGGCCTGGGCCTCCCTCGCAACTGACGCGCGCCGCAGGGCGGCTAGCACAATGACGGGGCAGCCCCTAGCCTTGCTTCGGCTTCAACAGCCCGCCGAGGCCATCATGGTGCCAGAGCTGGGAGGCCGCCTCGCCGTGCACCACCTCGATGCGCACAGCGCGGCTGAGGGCGGAGCGCGGTAACTCCTCCCACAGGTCCACGGCGCGGGCCTTCCCGCCGCACTGGGGACAGCTGACAGCCTCTTCCGACAGCAGAAGGTCGCAGGCGGCGCAGTGGCGCCCCGGCTGGCTGACCTCGCCCGCCAGCACCAGCAGGTGTAGCTGGCGGCGGTTCAGCGCCCAGAGGGTGGGGTCCACCCCCACCACTGCCCCTTGTTCCTTGGCTGCCCTGGTGATGATCTCCCCCACCAGGCCTTGCTCCTCGCGGCGCTCCGTCTCACGGGCCGCCTGCAGCACCTGGGCGCGGACCTCGGGGTTCGTGGCGTACAGGTCTATGGAGAGGTCGCCCACCAGCCTGCTCTTCAGCTCCCGCGACAGGAGCTTCTTGAAGAGACCCACCGACTCGGGCGAGCCCCCCAGGAAGAGACGCCGGAAGGGATGCGCCTGGTGGGCGCCCTCCAGCTCTTCCAGGGCTCGCTTGAGGTGGTCTTTGGCGTGGACCAGCAGGTGGCGCTGGATCCGGGCGCCCTCCCAGCCCGCATAGCCCCCGGCCTTGTGCTTGCCGGGCACCTCGCTCTCCACCCGCCGCACCTCCTGGATCTGGCCCGCCTCCAGCACCATCAGTCGGGCCGTGTCCTTGGACACCAGGGCGAGACCCACTGGCTCCCATTCGTCCAGCATGTCCAGGAGCGGCAGGACGTGGGCCCCCGGCCCGAAGCGGACATGCTCAGGCACGGCGTCAGGCAGCCAGAGCGCCTGCCACTCCCCCGCCGGCGCCGAGCTCAAGATGGCCAGCCCCTTCCCGCCCGGCCGCAGGGTACGCATGTAAGCCTCGACGGTCCTGCGCTCTACCCTGAACGGCTCTTCCCAGGAGGGGTCGGCCAGGTCCTGGGACGCTCTATCGAGCAGGGCCGCGAGACGGAGGCGGTTACCTTCGGTGGTGGCCTGCGCGGGGTCGGTCGGCAGGTAGACACTGAGGAAGGGGTGTGGTGAGCCAGCCAGGTGGATTATTTTCTGGACGACATCTACCGTCGCCTGGACTGGCGAACCCTTAGTCGGCATTGGCTGCTTTCCTTCGAGAGCGTCCCACGCTGCCTCTGCAAATGGTCGGCGGCTACGGTTGGATGCACAGGTTCTTGCGGTTGGCGCTGCCCTCTGGCCCCGATCAGTAGGACCACCAATCGAACCACTTGCCCAGCGGCATCTCCATCATCACGATGTCCCTGGGATGGCCGTCCA
>JACQGV010000108.1 GCA_016199375.1 Chloroflexota bacterium
GCGATCACCGGCGGCACACCGGCTGGGCTGCGATAGAGGGCAACGGGAGAGCCGCCCTGGGACTCCACCACGTAGGTGGTGGCGGAGAGCTGGCTTTTGCCTTCGACGGCGAGGGATGAGAAGGCCAGACGCCGGCCATCGGGCGCCCAGGTAGGCCAGTAGTGGCCCAGGAGGTTATGCCCCCGCTCGTCCCAGCGCGCCTCCGCCAGCCGCCGTAGGCCGGACCCGTCAGCCTCGCTGAGGCACAGATTTCGAGCGCCGTCTATGAAAGCGATGGGGCTGCCCACAAACACTCCCGGCACGGGCGCGCTGGCCCAGCCCCCATCTTAGCCGCGGGCCCCATGCCCTGGCAATGGCGCCGGCGGCCACAACCCTTAAATCCCTCTCTGTTCAGGCTTGCGCCACAGTGTACACCCTGCGTATCATAGCGGCGTCACCCTGCCGACGAGGACAGCCATGATCGAGCTCAACGAGCTGAAGCGCGCCGTGGAGCAGGCGCTGGCCTATTTGAAGACCGTGCCCGACCTGGAGGAGGCGGAGGTCTTCGCCTCTTCCAACGGCCACCTGCTCACCAGGATCAACTACACCTCCCACATACCCTGCAACGGCCTGGAGGAGCCCAAGTCCACCTCCAACTACGGCGTCGGCATCCGAGCGACGTTCCGCGCGGCCGACAGTAAGGTGGCCACCGGCCCTTCGGCTGTGCTCAGGACAGGCTTTGGCTCCGAGCCCTCCAGCCTGGACCTGGAGGGAGTCAGGAGCGCCCTGGAGAAGGCCCGCAAGGGGGCGGTGCATGACCCGGAGTTCGTCTCCCTGCCCCGTCCCACGGGCGAGAAGCGCAGCCTCTTCAGCTACCATGACCCCAAGCTCATGGAGGTCGCCGACGAGGACCTGGTGAAGGCGGGCTGGCAGGTCATCAACGGCTCCCTGGACACTTTCTACACCTCGGAGCGGCTCCTGTCCCTGGCCGACAGCCGCGAGGGACTGCGGCGCCTGGGCCTCATCCTGGGCGGCGACGTCACCATCATCCAGGAGCGTATCGCCATCGGCTCCACGGCGATGCCCGCGGTGCAGACCGACGAGTCCACCCTGATGATGTCATCCCTGACCTCCATGGTGGAAGCCAAGGACGCCAAGGGCAGCGGCTGGTCCACCGCCACCAGCCTGCGGGAGTTCGGCGACCAGGGGGGGCGCAGCGCCGCCGCCAACGCCATCGGCGCCATCGAGGGCCAGCGGGTACGGGACGGCGCCTACACGGTCATCTTCGGGCCCCAGCCCGTAACCGACCTCCTCAACAACCTCGTGCTGCCCAGCCTGAACCTGGGGAACTTCTATGCCTCCTCCACGGCCTTCCTGGGGAAGCTGGGAAAACAGGTGGCCTCGCCCCGGCTGAGCATCTACGACGACGGCGCCGCCCGGGGGCTCATGGGCTCCAAGGGGATCACCTGCGAGGGGCTGCCCACGGGCCGGACGGAGCTGATCAAGAACGGCGTGCTGGTGGGGCTGCTGAGCAACTGGTATGAGAGCCAACGCATCCTGAAGGACCCCCGGGCCAGAGAGAAGCTGGGGGTGGCCCCCCAGGGCTACGCCACCGCCCTGGTGCCCCGCAACGGCTTCCGTTTCACCCTGGGCGGCGGGCGCCACTTCAGCACCACGCCGGGTATCGCGGCCACCAACGTCGTCCTGGAGGGCGCCGACAGCAGCACGCGGGAGCAGTTGCTGCGCCGGGTCAAGGACGGCCTCTACATCGGCCGTATCTGGTATACCTATCCCGTAAACGGCCTCCTGGCCGGGGACTTCACCTGCACAGTCACCGCCGACAGCTACATTATCAAGGAAGGCCGGCTGGCGGCGCCCCTGGCGCCCAACGCTATCCGGATCAACGACAACATCAGCAACATCCTCAACAACATCGTCGGCATCACCACCGAGCGCACCGGGACCTTGGTTTGGGCAGCTGACGAGGTCGTCTATGCCCCCGAGATCGCCGTCGAAAACGTCCACGCCACGGAGATCGGCTCCTTCCTGGCGACGGAGGCGATGTAAGGAGGAGGCCATGCCCAGCTATACGACCATCACGGTGAGGAACACGACGGGGGAACGCGCCAATGACCTGCATCTGGCTTTCGACCAGGTAGTAGAGGTGCTAGCCGTGGGCGAGCTTTCCCCCGGCGACCGCAGGGCCGGGTATACGCTGGAAGGTGACGGGACAGAGACCATAGACATCAGCGCCATATCAGCGGGCGCCGGGGGTGCCATAGACATCCGAGTAAAGGGTAGGGAGCCGAACCGGCCCAGCGTGATCCGAAACAACAGCCACTGGACCCGGGACGGCCAAGACGTCGGGCCGGTAGCATTAGGCCCGCTGCCGGGAGGTGCGCAGTCGGAGGGAAAGCGGGGCGCCCGCAAGCGTGGCCGGACCAAGAGGGCCTGAGGCCTCCTGCCGGGCACCACGTCGGCCCTTGACTTTCCCCAGCCGTGTTTTCTATACTACCCCTGCCCCACTGGGGAGGGGTTGACCTCCTAGCGGGGTTGTTTTGCGTGTGGCCCATGCCCAGGGGATCGCCTAGTCCCGTCTGCTAGGGCTCCCAAGCGGCCTGCGGACCGTTTGGGGTCTCCCGTCGCCCGGGTGGCGCAACGGCAGCGCAGCCGACCTGTAATCGGCAGGCTAGGGGTTCGAATCCCCTCTCGGGCTCCAGGCGCTACAGCAGGCATGGTGGGGTGCCGGAGTGGTTAATCGGAACAGACTGTAAATCTGTCGCCCTAACGGGCTGCGTAGGTTCGAATCCTACCCCCACCACATGAGGAGAGGTGACACCCACCCCGAGGAGACGGCGGCGCAACAGCCTGGAGACGACCGCAAGGGCAACCGGCCCTCGTAGCTCAGTCGGTAGAGC
>JACQGV010000104.1 GCA_016199375.1 Chloroflexota bacterium
CCCAAGGACCCTGGCAACGATCTGTGCACCCGTCGCTTCTCCCGTTCGCCCTGAGCTTGTCGAAGGGCGGAGCAATCCAGCGCCCGGTGGTTCGACAAGCTCACCACGAAGGTATTCGTACATGATTCGGCAACCAGCACTGGCCTGCCAGCGTCGCGGCCCACGCCCGTTCCAGGGTTTGACGGTGAGGCGGCGCTGCGCCACAATGGCCGGCACAACGTGGTGCGGAGGTAGCGCAGTGGGTTGGCAGGCTGAGGTGGAGGAGCTCCGGCAGCGGCGCACCAAGGCCCTGGAGCTGGGCGGCCCGGAGCGGATCAAGCGCCAGCATGACACCGGGCGGCTCACGGTCCGCGAGCGCATCGAACGGCTGGTGGACCCGGGGACGTTTTTCGAGGTGGGCCAGCTGGCTGGCGGGCGCCCCAAGGGCACTAGCGGGCCAGAGCACTTCACCCCCTCCGGGTACGTCTTCGGGATGGCTCAGATCGCGGGCCGCCAGGTGTTCGTGGGCGGCGAGGACTTCACCGTCCGTGGCGGCAGCGAGGGCGGCGCCGGCAGCCTGAAAAACCACGCCATGCAGCGCATGGCCCTGGACTGCCGGGTGCCCGTCGTCCTCCTCCTGGACGGCTCGGGGGCGAGCATCCGCAGCATAGACGACATGGGCTACTCCGGGATCCCCCGGGGCAACGCCTTCGCCACCGCCTCCCAGCTCTCGGGCCGGGTGCCCCTGGTGGCGGCGGCGCTGGGCACCAACGCGGGGGGGCCGGCCCTCATCGCTCCCCTGGCCGACATTGTCATCATGGTGAAGGGCACCAGCCAGATGTTCTCCGGCGGCCCGCCCCTGATCGAACGGGCCATGGGCATCAAGATCTCGAAGGAGGACCTGGGGGGCACCTGGCTCCAGGTGGACATCAGTGGCACCGCCGACCTGGCGGCGGAGAGCGAGGAGCACTGCCTGGAGCTGGTCCGGCGCTACCTCAGCTACTTCCCCCAGAACTGCTGGGAGCTGCCGCCCCGCACGGATACCGGCGACCCGCCCGACCGCCGGGCGCAGTGGCTGCTGGAGGCCATCCCCCGCAACCTGCGCCGCCCCTACAGCATGCCCAGGGTCCTGGAGGCAGTGTTCGACCAGGGCTCCCTGTTCGAGATCAGGCCCACGTTTGGAAAGTCACTGATCACCACCCTGGCCCGCCTCGACGGCCATCCGGTGGGCGTCATCGCCAACAACCCCCTGCATATAGCCGGCGCCATAGATAGCGCGGCCGCCGACAAGCAGGTCCACTTCATGCAGGTCTGCGATGCCTTCCACCTGCCGCTGATCTACTGCGCGGACGTCCCTGGCTTCATGATTGGCCAGCAGGCGGAGCGGGAGGCGGTGCTGCGGCGCGGCATGCGGGTGGCCTACGTGGCGGCCAACCTGCGGGTCCCCACGATCACCCTGGTGCTCCACAAGGCCTACGGGATGGGGGCGGCCGCCATGGGCGGCACCGGCAGCGGCGCCCACGTGACCCTGGCCTGGCCCTCCGCCCAGTTCGGTGGCATACCCATCGAGGGCGGCGTCATGGCCGCCTTCCGCCGGGAGATCGAAGCGGCGCCGGACCCCGAGCGCAAGCGCCGGGAGATCGAGGAGCGCCTGGACCAGATGCGCACACCCTGGCTCGCCGCCGAGCACTACGGGGTGGAGGACGTCATTGACCCCCGCGATACCCGTCCGGTGCTGATCCGCTACCTGGAGATGGCCCGCAACAAGAGCAGGTCCCAGTTGGGGCCCCGCGCCAGCTACGGGATAATGCCCTAGCCAACATCTCCCCTGCCCCGCTGGTTGACAGGGGCCACTAACGCCTGTACCATACTAGCCGGTCGCGCCCGCGGACGAGCGCGGCCCCAAGAGAGATTTTTCCTCCTCTCCTTGGTGGATGCGGTGCCAGCACGGTGCCGCCAGGTAGGTGGGCGTCCTGGCGGCGAGGTTGTGCGGCACCGCATCCCCTTTTGTGGGCGCCTAGGGGGGAACCAGGTCCGGCGGGACAGGCTATCCTCCTCCCCTGGCTTGCCCCTCCCGGACTGCCCCCCTATACTTTGGCTGTCCGCCCTCGGCGGCACCAGCCAGATAGAGTCGGGGTGTGGCGCAGTTGGCTAGCGCACGTGGTTTGGGACCACGAGGTCGCCGGTTCAAGTCCGGCCGCCCCGATACCCTTCCTCACATATACGACGCGGGCGCGGGGCTGGATTTCAGGGGACGCCCCGGCTTTGCACAAAAATTGTCATTCTGAGCGCAGCGAAGAATCCGCAACCCTCATGTATGCATGGCGCCCAGGGGACGGACCCTTCGCGGTACCCCGTTGGCGGGACGGCGCTAGCTTCCCCCACCTTCGGGCGCCGGAAGCTGGGCGACCAGCGACAGGCGGTAGCGGGGGTTGTAGCGCCGGTCGCAGCGCCCGCAGCTATGGGGGGCGCGCAGCCGGCGCTGGTAGACCACCTGCTGGCCGCAGGCGAGGCAGGCGTATAGGTATCGAGGCCGGGGCCGTCGGGGCGGGCCCAGCCTCGCAATAGACGAGCAGCGCTCCGGGGCGATGCCCAGGAGCTGGCAGGCCCGGCGCCACTCTGCCCCGTGGGGGCGGCTGTCCGGCGCCCCCTGGTACGCGATGGCATGGGCCAGCTCGTGCTTCAAGGTCTCCAGGGCCTCTCGCGGGTGCTGGGCCACCAGCCAGTAGGAGAGGGCGATCTCGTGGCGGTCCCGCCGGTAGGAGCCCAGCCGCCAGGTCATCCGGCGGCTGAGCCGCACGGCGGGCACCGATACAGGGAGGGAAAGGCCCAGTAGAATCTGGCGGCAGGCGTCCTGCCAGGGGGCCGCCGAGGCGCGCCGGGGCAGGGCGCTCACGGGACGGGCTGGCGCACCAGCCGCGCCCGGTCCCACAGGCTGCAGAAGCTGCACACGGCGCCCGTTGTCACCTGGCCGCAGCGCTCGCACTCCCGCAGCTGAGCCCCATCCCCGTCCTTCAGCAGAGGCCGCAGCCGCTCCAGGAAGCCCTGGTAGAACTGCTGCTTGGTGCCGGGCGACTGCGCCTCCACCAGGTTTAGGGCGTCCTTGTACAGCAGCGATTTCGCCCCCTGGGCGTGGGGGCACTCCTCCACGATGTAGTCAATGCCCCGCAGGAGGGCATAGCTGGCCATCTCGCGCTCGGTGAGCAGGTGGAGGGGCTTGACCTTCTTGACCAGGCCCGGATGAGTGGCGGGGAGGACGGGCGCCTGGCGGGCCAGGTAGCCGGTCTGCCAGTGCATGACATTGCCGTAGAGGGTAGCCACCTCGTCATCCAGGTTATGGCCGGTGGCCAGCACCGTCGCCCCCGCCTCCAGGGCGGCGCGGTTCATGATGTAGCGCTTGCTGAGGCCGCAGGCCGAGCAGGGCTCCCGGCGCACGGCCCGCGCCAGGACGGGGATGCTGGCCCCGTACTCCTCCTCCACGCTGACCACGGTCAGGGGCAGCTCGCGCTCCTGGGCGAAGGCGGCCGTCTTCTCCCGCGACTCCCGCGAGTAGTCGCCGATGCCGAGCTGGATGTGGAGGCCGCTGGTGCGATAGCCCAGGCCATGCAGGAGGTCCCACAGGCTGAGGCTGTCCTTGCCGCCGGAGACCGCCACCATGACGGTGTCCGCCGCATCGCACATCTTGAGGCGCTCGATGGAGCGCTGCACCTGGCTGCGGACGAAGTCCAGGAAGTGGTCGCGGCAGTAGGCGGCATGGTGCTGGCGCAGCTCAATCTGGGCGGTGCCCTTGCACTTCAGACAGCGCATGTCAGCCGGCGCCTCCCGAGATGGCCGAGCGCACCTCCACCGTGTCATCCTCGGCCAGGCGCACATCGCGGGTGAGGAGCTCCTGGCCGCGGATCACCAGCACCGTCTCCAGGTTCAACCCCAGCTCCCGCGCCAGGTCCTGGACGGTGCGGACGCCGGCCAGGGAAAGCTCGCGGCGCTGGGGGTGGCGCAGGATCACCTTCATGCTGCATCCATTGTGCCCCAGACGATTCCGGGGAGCAAGGCTCGGGGTCAGCTCATTCGCCCACTGCGGGCGAAAAAGCAGGCGGCCCGCCAGGTTGGGGCCTGACGGGCCGTTTGAGCACCATGAAGAGGGGCGACGGCCCAGGTTCGCCCTTCCCCTACGGGAAGGACGTTCGACCTGGGAGATTAGGGGCGGACACCGCGTCCACCCCACTGACTCCCTAGAAAGGAGGTGATCCAGCCGCAGCTTCCGC